>DAOWGJ010000123.1 GCA_030637505.1 Holophagae bacterium | reverse complement strand
CCGGATTGGGCCAGTCGATCGAGAGCCGGAGTATCGACCTCGTCATTGCCGTAGGGCCCGGCGGCCCACTGACCGTGGTCATCAGCGAGGAAGAGCACAATGTTGGGCGGCCGGGTCGAAATGGAATCAACCTTCATCGCCGGACTGCCGCAGGCGAGGGTAATCACCCCTAGGAAGGTTGTAATACCAATGGTCACTATGCGGCTTGGATCGAGTCGCTTCGTCATGTTCTCCTCCACGCATGATGGTAGCAGCGGTAGACTCGGGTTCGGGGAGGTCCAAGCACATGAAACCTAGGTCTTTCTATTGTCATACGGTTGCGCTCGCGTTCTTTTTGGGCGGTGTGGCCCTCAGTTCCCGCGCTCAGGCCTCGGCACCGCAGGAGCGCCCCAACATCCTCGTCATCCTGGTGGACGACCTCGGTTATGGAGATCTCGGCAGTTACGGCCATCCAACCATTCTCTCTCCGAACCTCGACCGGTTGGCCGAAGAGGGCATACGTTTCACAGACTTCTACTCGGCGGCGCCGGTGTGTTCTCCGGCTCGGGCAGGGTTCCTCACCGGGAGGATCCCGAGCCGCATCGGGATCTACGACTGGATTCCCCCGGGTAGTGACGTCCACCTGCCGGTTGAGGAAACTACGGTGGCAACGCTGCTGCATGACGCCGGTTATGCGACCAGTCTCTTCGGAAAATGGCACCTCAACGGTGCACTGGACAGCGATCAACCCCAGCCCGACGACCACGGCTTTGACCACTGGTATGCGACGGCTGGTTTCGCCATGCCCAGCCATCACAACCCGTTCAATTTCGTCCTCAACGGAGTCGAGCTGGGACCGCTTGAAGGCTATGCCTGCCAACTGGTGACCGACGAGGCCATCCGCTGGTTGCGTGATGTACGTGATCCTGCCAAACCCTTCTTTCAGTTCGTCAGCTACCACGAGCCGCACGAGGCGATCGCCTCGCCACCCGAGCTGATTGCAGGATATCCGGCCACTCAGAATGTCAACGAGGCAGAGTATTTCGCCAATGTCACCAATCTCGACCTCGCGGTGGGCAGGCTTCTTGACGCGCTCGACGAGCTTGGTCTCGCTGACGATACCTTCGTGCTCTTCACATCGGACAATGGATCCGAAATGCTCAACCGTCATCCGCAGGCCCACCGGTCCTACGGTTCGGCGGGACCGCTCCGAGGCAAGAAGCTCCAGTTGTGGGAGGGTGGCATCCGGGTGCCGGGAATCGTGCGCTGGCCCGGTCGGGCGCCGGCCGGGGTCGTCTCTCGGACGCCGGTAAGCGGAATCGATTTGCTGCCGACCCTGTGCGAGGTAGCCGGGGTTCAGGTGCCCGCAAGAATCGAGCTCGATGGAGCCAGCTTGGTCCCGGCACTCAATGGGAAGGAATTACAGCGCGAGGTGCCGCTCTTCTGGTACCACTACAAGTCGTGGGGAGGGCCCAAGGTTGTCATGCGACGTGGCAGCTGGAAGTTTGCGGGCTACTGGGATGGACCGGAGAGACTCCGCACCGACAGCGCGACCATGCGACCGGGTGACCTCAAATTGATTCGCACCACACCGCTGGTCCGTTTCGAGCTCTATGACCTCGAGAGTGACCTTGGCGAACGTAAGGATCTGGCGTCTGCAGAACCGGAGGTCTTCAAGGCGATGAAGGCCGAGATGTTGGAGCTTTACACCGAGGTCCAGGCCCAGGGTCGCGACTGGCGCGAGAGCTGGTTGCGCCGCTGGTAGACGCCCTGCTCGGGGATTGTTCGTTCAATGTCTCCGTTGACAGAGTCGCGGTCTCAATCTATATTTGAGGTGAGACTTTTTCTCGAAAATGGAGAATGCCATGAATCACACCGTCACCCGGCGCCGCCTGTTGTTGGTTTCCGCTTTGTCCCTGCTTGTTTTTTACGTGATTGCACCCGCTCCGGCAACGGCCCAGGTTGCACCGTGGCTGGTACTGGGAGGGCCGCAGGCAGGTTATGTCGAGATTCCCCACGACCCCGAGCTCAACCCCGCCGAGGTTTTCACGATCGAATCCTGGCTGCACCCGGTGAGTCACACCACTTGGGCCGGCGGTACCTGTCCTTCACTTGTCGGGAAGGGCTTTAGCGATACGTATTGGTTGGGGTTGTGCAGTGGCAAGCTTAGGCTCTATACCCATGGATCCGGGTCTTCCCGCGACTCGTCCAGCGTTGTCCCTCTCAACGAGTGGACCCACATCGCCGCGGTCTATGACGGCGCCAACATCAATTTCTACTTCAACGGCGTGTTGGACTCGACTTTTGGGGGGACTGTGGGGCCTCTGCCGGCAACGGATTCGGTCTTGAGGATCGGCAATGATATAGACTGGAATTTCGTCCCGATCGCCGCGATGGATGATGTGCGCCTGTGGAACGTGGCCCGGACCGAGGCCGAGATCGCGGGCGCCATGAACTCGACCATCGATGAGGTAACCGAGGGTCTGGTGTCTTCGTGGAGCTTCAGCGGCTCGGATGCCGGCGATCCGGTCGGGGGCCACGACGGGGTCCTGGTTGGCAACGTCACTGTGGGCTCCGAGATCCCGGAGCCAAATCCTTGTACCAGGGAGTATTTTGTAGCTGCGGGCGCCCATGCCCCCGGCGCCCTGGGCTCCGTATGGCGCACTGATCTCCATTTCTACAATCGATCCAACTTCGACAATGCGGTAGATATCTTTCTTCTGCCGCGTGATACCGACAACAGCGAACCGGATATGGCGACCATTGATCTCGAGGCCTTTGAAACGATGACGGTCGAAGATGTGGTCCTGTCTGAATTCGGAGAAGGGTCTTTGGCGGCGGCCTTCAGGTTCTGTTCGCCATTTCCCCTGCAGGTCGCCTCGCGCACTTACAACAAGGGTGAAAAGGGCAGTTTTGGACAGGGGATTCCGGGGCTGGATTCTGGAAAAGGGATCCGCGATGGTAGCTCCGGCCATATCATCGGGGTGTCGGAGAACGAGCTATTCAGGACCAATTTGGGGTGGGTCAATATGACCTCGAGTCCGGCAACCCTCGAGCTGAAATTTATTGACGGGGCGTCTGCGGATCTTGGTGAGCTCTCGGTCGACATTCCACCCTACGGTCATGGGCAACTCAATCAGGTCTTCACGGAAGTCACCAATGAGGACGTCAACAACGGGAGAATACAGGTTCGCCCCGTCGGTTCAAGGGTCATTTTCTACGCCTCTGTGGTGGACAATCCGACCGGTGACGGCACCTTCATGTTGGCCGAGTAAGGGCGGTCGACGGTTCAGTTGCAACCAATGACCCGGTAGCGGCATAAAGCTACCCATTGGAGGTGCATATGAAGCGTGCCCACATCGTTCTGACCCTGCTGCTGACAGCTCTGTTGATCCCCTCCGTGATGGTTTCTGCTCAAGCCGAACCCGGAATTCGCGGGCAAAAGGCCCCTTCGTGGACCGTCGACAATTGGTTCAACCTGGAGGCCGGCACCGAAAAGATCGACATTTCGGATTATCGCGGCAAGGTGGTCTACCTCTTTTTCTTTCAGCACCGATGCCCGGCCTGCCACAAGCACGGCTTTCCGACGCTGAAGGCGGTCAGTGAGCGTTTTTCGGATGCCGACGATGTCGTCTTTGTTGCCATTCAAACCACCTGGCACGGCGTCAGTTCGGACACTGCGGACAAGGCCTTGCCGACCGTTCAGAAATACGGTCTGGACATTCCCGTCGGCCATGCCGGCGCTGCCGTCAAGGGCGACAGCCTGGGAATCATGGACGCCTACCGCACCCCGGGAACTCCATGGGCCGTCATCGTAGATCGTGAAGGTACCGTGCAATTCGACTTCTGGGGCATCGACGTCGCCGATGCCGTCAATCTGGTTGATCTGCTGCGGGAGAACTCCACCGCGGATCGAAAGTAGGGGTCGAGGGTCAACGGGTCGAAGACGAAGGCAAGCAATTATTCGCCCCGGAGATTTCGCAGTTCGCGTTTGTGTTTTCGCGCCTTCTTCACCCCTTTTCCCTTGTGCTACCATCCGCCGGATGGAAATTCGAACCGGACAGCTCCTCGGCCCTGATCGGGGCATTCTCCCGGATTCCGGCCCGTTGGGAGAACCGAGCCTCTTGTCCCGGCCTCGCAGCTGGATACTGATCGTCGGCGGGGTCGTCCTATTGGTCATCCTGGCGCTGCTGGTGGCCAAAGACCACGGGTCGCGGGATTTCAAGATCTACATCATCGACGCCGGCGTCTATCGGATCACCTACGAAGACCTACAGGAAGCCGGGCTCAAGGCCGGCACGATCGATTCGGAGGATCTCGCACTCTCCCACCGTGGCGAGGAGGTGCCGATTTGGGTCGCCGACGGCGATGACGGTCGATTCGGCCCGGGTGATCGGATCGAGTTCGTCGGCGAGCAGCTGTCGGGGCATCGATCGTTTTTCAACGAGTACACCCGCCTCAACGTCTATCAGCTGTCTTCCGAGGGGTCCAGGGGTCTGCGGATGTCCTCGCCGGCGCTGCCCGAAGCGGCTGTCCGGGGGGCTCAACCGGCACATTTGGAAGTCGAAATGCATCTGGAAGAGAATAATTTCTTGGTACATTTCAGTGGTCCCGGTGGAGAAGCTCCGGAGCCCAGTTTCTGGGCCCGTATGACTCATATCGATCCCGAGCCCTTCCGGCACGGATTCCGACTGGGGCGGATTCGTGTGGGTTCGCCGCCGATTTCCCTGGCTGTCCAATTGCGGGGGTGGTCAACCGCCGGCCGCAGGGGAGGAGGGCTGCTTTCCGATCACCGGGTCGAGCTCTACTTCAACGGGCAGTTGATAGGCTTCGGTGAGTGGGACGGTCGCGAGAGCCACCTGATCGAAGTGCCGGAGGTTCCGGCTGAGCTTGTCAAGCATGAAGCCGTCAATGTACTGGAGCTCAAAATCCCCCGGCGCAGGTTGTCCGGTTCGGATGATCCGCTGATCGACATGGTGTTGCTGAACTGGATCGAAATCCGTCACCCCCCTCCGGAAGCCCACTCTGAGTTCGGCGGGTCGTGGATTGGCTCCGAGCCGCAGCGTCTCGTCTTGTCCCGGCCCCTCTCAGGCAGTCGCCGCTCCTCGGCGAAGCTTCGCCTGACATCCGCTTTAGGGGCGCGCTTGCTGGTCTACGGTGATGGAGGGTCGCGCTTCGACAGCCGCAACATGGAGATCGAGAATCTTCAGAAATCAGCCCTCTATCACATCTACCCCCCAATTCAGGAAAGCGTCTTTCATGTGGTTCCGAACGAAGCTTCACTCCTTTCCCCGGTCGCCATCGCGCCCGAACACCCTTCCCATCTGAGGGACAGCTCTCGCCAAGCGGACTACATCATCATCGCCCATCCACGATTGCTCAAGGCTATCGAGCCGCTCGCTGAGTTTCATCGTCGGACGGGTCTCAAAGTGGCTGTCGTGGCGGTGGACGACGTGTACGACGAGTTCAACCACTCGATCGTCAATCCCGGCGCCATTCGCGATTTCCTGAGCTTCGCCTACCACGAGTGGCAGCGCCCAGCTCCACGGTTCGTTCTGTTGGTAGGCGATGCCAGTTGGGATGCGGAGGGGAATAGTGCTATCTACAACGGTGGCGCGCCCTACGCTCCGGATGCGGCATTGTCCCACCGCAACCTCATTCCGACATCGGCTTTTGAGGAGGGTTTCCGGGGGCACTCCGCAAGCGACAACTTCTTCGTTTCCGTAGATGGGGAGGACTTTCTGCCCGACATGGCCATCGGCCGTTTCCCGGTCGTAGAGCCTGAGGAGGTCACAGCCATTGTCGACAAGAGTCTGCGGTACGGCAACGGAACCGAAATCGGGCCGTGGCGTCGGAACCTCCTGTGGTTGTCCGACATGAGCCCGCTGATGCAGAAGGCCAGTGACGGCATTGCCCAAACCGTTGCGACGCGCGGCTTCGCCTCGGTCAAGCTCTATCCATCCGAAGGTGAGGAGCCTACGGAACTCACCCAGAACCCCTTGCGGCATGCTCTCGATCGGGGTCAGCTCCTGGTTCATTTCTTCGGCCATGGCGCCCGCTATGTCTGGCGTACCGGTTCCGCGACCCACAAGAACAACTTCGATCTTTTCACCTTCGACGACCTCCATGAGCTCGAGCCGACGGGCAAACTGCCTCTGGTGCTCAGCATGACCTGCTGGTCGGCCCCCTTCGACCATCCGACAGCCGATTCGATCGGCGAGAAATTCTTGCGTCTCAAAGACCGAGGCGCCATCGGCTTTTTTGGAGCCAGCTGGAAAGTCAGTTCGAACCCGGACTATAGCGACCTGCTGGTCGAAGAACTGACCTCGCCCGGAACGATCGGAGAAGCGATTCTCCGAGCGAAACGTCGGCTCAACATCCGGGGCCAGGTCGAGAAGTACAATCTCCTCGGGGACCCTGCGCTCGAATTGGCCTTTCCGAAGCACTCGCTCAAGATCACCGAGCAGGACCAGGGCGGCGAGGGACGGGAGATTGTCGTGGCCGTGCCTGAGGAGGGGATTGCCGGGCGTGCCGTCGTTGACTGGCTCGATCGTAACGAAACGATTGTCCGAAGCGAGGAGTTGGCGGTGGGAGACGCGTCGTTCAGAGCGGACTACCGGCCTGCGGGTGAAAAAGGCGTGGTTGACTCGGTGCGGGTCTATGTCTGGAACGAGAAGGTCGGATTCGACGGAATGGGCGCCCTCAAGCTCCGACCGGACCATATTCCCTGATTCTGAATCCCGCGTCCCAGCTTCCTAGCCTCCCAGCTTCCCAGCATAATTCGTCGGGTCGGGAATCCCAGCCGCCTGGAAGCCCTGGAGTCTCAGAATGCAGGAATCACAATGCCCGCAGGCGAGGTTGGATGGCGTCGGG
>DAOWGJ010000321.1 GCA_030637505.1 Holophagae bacterium | reverse complement strand
CCGAGAGGGCGCTCTCGGGTTTGATCGTCCCCAACCCCACCCCTCCAACATCTGCTCAACCCCTCACTTGACCCCGGTCAAGGGTCTCGTGTCACAATAGGGTCACAATGCTCGAGAACACAGGCTCAAGGCCTGAAAAAAGGGGGAGTTCATCATGAGGAAAGTAGTTTTGTTCGTTGCGGTCACGGCGATCGTCGTCGGTTCGGCCCTACCCGTTCTGGCCGTGTCTTCAGATTGTGAAGACTGCCACAAGACGATCTCGCCTTTGATGGTCGAGGATTTCAACCGCGGCGTCATGTCGAAGACCATGACCTGCGCCGACTGCCACGGTGAGGAGCACACCTCGGCCGACGATGCCGACAAGGCCAAACTCCCGACAATCGCCACCTGCCAGGCGTGCCATGAAGAGCAAGCCGAGCAGTACCTGGCCGGCAAACACGCCAAGGGGCTCCTCGCCATCGAGGTCCTCCCCTTCACCCACGGTCAACCCGATGCCTACGTCGAGGGCCAGAAGGGCTGCGGCGGCTGCCACACCCTGGGTATGCTGGATGAAGAGAAACGGCAAAGCGAAAGCCGTCAGTACTACAAGTACGGCATGGATTGCCAAAACTGTCATACCCGACACGCATTCTCCAAGGCCGAAGCCCAGGAGCCCGAGGCCTGCATGACCTGTCACATGGGCTTTGATCACCCGCAGTGGGAGATGTGGTCCTCATCCAAGCACGGGGTCGCCTATCTGTTGGATAGGGAAGCCCACCGTGGACCCACGTGCCAGGACTGCCACATGGCCGAGGGCAACCATTTTGTCCGAACGCCCTGGGGATTCCTCGGAGTCCGGCTCCCTGAAGAAGACGAAGAGTGGATGGGTTACCGAGCCACGATCCTGATGGGTCTGGGAGTCCTCGATGCCGAGGGCCAGCCGACGCCGATGCTCGATGTTGTCGTCGCCGGCGACATGGCCCGTCTCGACGCCGAGACATTCAACGCCGAGCGCAAACGCATCACCGACGTCTGTGCCAAGTGCCACTCGCCCAGCTACGTTGACGCCAACATCGCCAATGCCGACAAGATGCTCAAAGAAGCCGACAAGCTCTTCGCCGAGGCGATCAACATCATCATGAATCTGCGCAAGGACGGCGTCATTACCGTCAAAGAGGGTGACGGCGTATATCCGCAGCTGCTTTCTTTCTACGAGGTTGACACCAAGGTCGAGCAGATCCTCTATGAGATGTTCATGGACCACCGCATGAAGACCTTCATGGGCGCCTTCCACATCAACCCGGACTACACCACCTGGTACGGTTACGCCAAGATGAAGAAGGATTTGGTCGAGATCAAAGAACTCGACCACCATATGCGGAAAGCATTCGAGGCAGAAAAGTCTTCCTGAGTTCCTTTTCCTTCAACTCAAACACCCCGCTCCGGCGGGGTGTTTTTTTCCTGCTACCCTTCTTCGATGCAAAACCGTCACCTGCACGAAGAGAACCGGAAGAGTTGGAATACGGCGACCCGGGCCCACAACAGTCACAAGAAGGATCAGGCTGCGTTCTTGCGCGGCGGTGGTTCAACCCTCTTCCCTGAAGAAAAGGTGTTATTGGGATCGATCGACGGCTCACGACTGGTTCATCTGCAATGCAACGCAGGCCAGGACAGCCTGAGCCTCGCAGCCCTTGGCGCCGAGGTCACCGGAGTCGACATCAGCGACGAAGCGATCGATTTCGCCAGGAAGCTGTCAATCGGAAGCGGCATCCCCACCGATTTCATCCGGGCCAATGTCTACGACTGGTTCGCCGAGACCGAACGGCATTCTTTCGATGTCGTCTTTTGTTCGTACGGCGCCCTCTGTTGGCTCTCCGATCTCGATGTGTGGGCTCGGGGTGTCGCCAAGGTTCTTCGTCTTGGCGGACGATTCGTCTGCATCGACTTTCACCCATTCTCCATGGTCTTCGACGAGCATTTCGAAATCGCCTACCCCTACTTCGCCGATGGCCGCCCCCTGACCTGGGATGACGGCGTCGGCGACTACGTCGGTTTGGCCGGCGAAGCATTGGCCCCCTCCGGCTTCGTCGAGGGGGAAACCCACTACAACAATCCCCATCCGGTCCACGAGTTCCAGTGGGCTGTTGCCGAGGTTTTTCAGTCCCTGATCGACGCCGGGATGACGATCGAAGTGACCCGTGAATACCCCTACTCCAACGGCGCCAAGCTCTTCGAGGATCTGGTCGAGGTCGAGGGCCGCCGGTTCACGAGGCCCGAAGGCAAGCCAAATCTGCCCCTGATGTGGGGGGTTGTGGCTCGGAAGAATTGAGAACCCTTTTTTTTGGATCGTGGGCCAAGGCCCACCCTACGAGGCCACCTCTTTCATCTTCCTCCCCCATCGACCTGAGACCGGATTCGTGGTAATAATCTCAGGATGAATGAACTCGTCGTTCTTTGCGCCACGGCAGCCACGGTCGGCATCGTCCACACGGTGCTCGGACCGGATCACTACTTGCCGTTTGTCGCCATGGCTCAAGCCCGCGGGTGGTCCACTGCCAAGACTGCTGCGATCACAGGAGTCTGCGGCCTCGGGCACGTCCTGGGGTCGGTCGCCCTGGGGTTTCTGGGCATCGGCCTGGGTGTGGCCGTCAGCCGGCTCGAAGGATTCGAAGCAGTCAGAGGCGATGTCGCCGCCTGGATGTTGGTGGCCTTCGGTTTGGCCTACACCGTCTGGGGCATCAAGCGAGCTCTTCGTAACCGACCACATACACACCGCCATCTCCATGCCGACGGAACCGAACACGACCACAGCCACAGCCACGCCGCCGACCACGTCCATCCCCACGACCGGCCCAAGGCCTCGATCACACCCTGGGTGCTGTTCACAGTTTTTCTCTTCGGGCCCTGCGAACCCCTGATCCCGATTCTGATGTACCCGGCGGCGACCCTCACCGCCGGCGCCGTCACCCTGGTGGCAGTGATATTTGCCGTTGCGACGATCGGCACGATGCTGATCATGGTCCTGGCCCTCAACGCCGGCGCCGAACGCCTGCCGACCTCAAGCTTCGAACGCTGGGCCCACGCACTCGCCGGGGCAACCGTGCTCGCCTGCGGCCTGGCAATTCATCTGGGGCTGTAGGGACTGTCAACGACTCGAAGGAGATCCGTAGGGTGGGCCTTGGCCCACCAATTGATGGGCTTACCGACCCGCGGTGGTGGGCCAAGGCCCACCCTACAGAGGAACTTGGCGGTTCAATTGTCTCCCTTAAACCACAACTCCTCCGGTTGTTCGGTCTTTTGCAGTTTGACCGACGCCTTCTCGACATCGGCCATCACCCGCAGGAGATTCTCCCCGGCTACCTTGGCCAGATCGTCCCGGCTCCAACCCCGCCGGGCCAACTCAGCCAACAATCGGGGATAGCCGGTGACGTCACCCATATCCTCCGGAAGGGCGCTTATTCCATCGTAGTCCGAGCCCAAGCCGACATGGTCGATGCCAGCTTTGCTTCGAATGTATTCGACGTGATCCGCGAGCACCGATAACGCTACCGTCGGGATCGGATGAGCAACCATCCACTCGTCCACTTCCCGCTTGACGCGATCCGGGTCACCCGGGTGCAGACTCTTGAGCCGCTCCCGTTCCGCCTTGAGGCCGGCCCATCGTTCGGTGTGGGATTGTGCCAGAAAGTACGACCCAAAATTGACCATGACAACCCCGCCGTTCTCCGCGACTTGCCGGAGAATACCGTCCGGGACATTGCGTGGGTGTGGATTGATAGCGAACGCCGAGGAGTGGGAGAAGATCACAGGCGCCGCGGTCAGTTCAAGGACCTGGCGCATCACCTCGGCCGAGACGTGGGACAGATCGACCATCATGCCGAGCCGGTTCATTTCACCGACAATCGCCTCGCCGAACACTGACAGACCGTTATGCTCTGGGGCATCGGTGGCGGCATCACACCAGTCGACATTCTGCCAGTGGGTCAATGTCATGTAGCGAGCGCCAAGGGTATAGAGAGCCCGCAGCACCGCCATCGAGTTATCGATCGAATGGCCGCCTTCGACGCCGATCAGCGATGCAATCTTGCCCTCGGCATGAATTCGTCGAATATCTGCAGCCGTCAGGGCCAGTTCCAGTTCGTCCGGATAGCGGTCGACGAGGCGGTGTACCAGATCGATCTGCTCGATCACCGTGGTCACAGCGTCACCGCCGTCGAGATCGGTCGGCACCCAGACCGACCAGAACTGTGCACCGACACCGCCCTGTTTTAACCTCTTCAGATCGGTGTGCATCGGCTTGTCGATCGAGGCCGTATCGTGAAAATCAAAGGCCCCGAGTTTATTGGACCAGCGATCTCTGATTGCCCATGGGGCGTCATTGTGCCCGTCAATCAAAGGCGTTGCGGCCAGAACCTCCTGGACCAGCGCAATATGAGGATCAACGTCGGCACGGGCGAACGGCAACGAGAGCAAAGCCGACAGGCACAAACTGAAAATCAAAGACAGACGCACGGCAGACTCCTGTGTGTTGGGAATTTCTTGTATCTACAAATCACCGAAGCGAGCGTCCGAGCGGCAGCAACGCCATCGGAATCAGCTTGATGTGTTGCAGTGCGAACGGAATGCCGATGATCGTGATCGCCAGCACCGCCGCACTGACCAGATGGGCGACGGCAATCTCCCATCCAAAGAAAATGATCCAGACGACGTTGAGGATGACCCGCAAAACGCTGTTGGCGTTGGGCTCTTCGACCAATTCCTTACCGAACGGCGCAAAGGTCGCCACGCCCAACTTCATCGCCTGAATACCAAAAGGGATACCGACGATCGTCAGGCACAGGCCGATCCCACCGATGATGTAGCCCAGGCCGGTAAAAAAGCCGCCAAAAATCAGCCAGAGGATATTACCTAACAGACTCATTCACTCTTCTCCTTATGCTCTTCTCGCCACCGGGTCCACCATGCCTCTCGCTCGACGCCCTCGTCGCCCGGCGGTATGAAGTCGTGAACCTCATCAAAAGTCGAGACCCAGTCTTGGGGAGGCAGCTCATCGGCCACGACCAGAGCCTCGGCGCCGTTGGGATTGCCTTCCCCGCCGACCAAAACCACCGGATCTATCACGTCACCCATGCTCTCGATCCACACGATGTGAGGGACGAAGGCCAGCTGCTCAAAGGTCCAGAGATACTCGTCGAGCACGGTTCTCAACCTGTCGTCGGCAACCCAGACGATTGTCTTCCGACCTTCGCCATAGAGCCTTTCAATCTCGCGAACTACCAGACCCGCTCGTTTCGGACTGGGCAAGGCATGGGTCATTACGCGCGTCATGCCGAGATTCTAACAGGAGCCTGCAGGACATAGGCCTAAAGGGTGGCCGGGAAAGGTGGCATTGTCGAAGCCTCTGCCCTACAGGCTCCTGGTTGATGCGCTGCGCGCATCCCGGAGGGATCCGTTAGAATCCCTCTATGAACGCAGCACCTGACGACGGCGCCACCTATATCGTTCATGGTGGAAACCCGATTGCCGGAACGCTCAAGCCCGGCGGCAACAAAAACGCCGCCCTGCCCATGCTCGCGGCGACCCTTCTCGCCGGTCAGCCGGTCAGTCTCGAGAATGTGCCGGACATCAGGGATGTCGGCGCCATGCTCGACCTCCTGGGCGAACTTGGGGCAACGGTGACATCCCAAGGCTCCGGCCGCTGGTCGGTTGACCCCTCCACGGTATCGACCCAAACCCTGACCTCGATTCTGGCTGGCGATATCCGTGCGTCGTTCCTACTCGCGGGCCCCCTGTTGGGCCGATGGGGCCGGGCGGTTCTGCCCCGCCCCGGAGGTGACCGGATCGGGCGGCGGCCGCTGGATACCCATCTGCACGCCCTGATCGAACTGGGCGCCGAAATCGAGGTCCTGCCTGAATGCTACGTGATGAAGGCGCCCCGGGGCCTGCACGGCGCGAATATTTTTCTGCACGAGATGTCGGTAATGGGGACCGAGAACGCGGTCATGGCTGCAGCGCTTGCCAAGGGAACGACGACGATCCATAACGCGGCCTCCGAACCACATGTCCAGGAATTGTGCCGACTCGTCGAGGCAATGGGCTGCTCCATACGAGGCATCGGCACCAACGTGCTCAAGATCGAAGGACAGCGGGATCTCGGTGGGGCAACAGCGGTCGTTGGGCCCGACCTGATCGAGGTTGGGTCGTTCATCGGTTTGGCAGCCGTCACCGGCGGACGACTGAGAATCACCGGCGCCCTTGGGCACCAACACCATCGCATGACACGCATCGGTTTCGGACGTTTGGGGATTCACTGGGAGGACGACGGGGACGACATCGTCGTCCCGGCCGGGCAGACCCTGGAAATCACTGAAGACCTCACCGGGGGCATTCCAAAAATCGACGACGGCCCCTGGCCGGCGTTCCCACCTGATTTGACGTCGATCGCCGTAGTTCTGGCAACCCAGGCCCGGGGGACAATTCTCGTCCACGAGAAGATGTTCGAAAGCCGGTTATTCTGGGTCGACCGCCTGATTTCGATGGGCGCCCACATCGTCCTTTGCGACCCCCACCGTGCGGTCGTCGTCGGCCCGGCACGCCTTCACGGCCAAGACCTGGCCAGTCCCGACATCCGCGCCGGGATGGCATTGGTCATTGCGGCCCTGTGTGCCGAGGGTGAGAGCATCATCCACAACATCAAACAAGTCGAGCGTGGTTACGAAAACCTCCACGAACGGCTGCGGTCGCTGGGCGCTGACGTCGAACGCAGGACGTAGAACAACAAATTGAACCGCAAAGAGAAGAGAAGGAAGCCGGCATGTATGACGGGGCACGAAGCCAGGCTGCTCCCTGCTCCCTCATTCCTAACCCCTTTTCCCTGATCCTTGATCCCTGTTCCCTGATCCCTGCTACCATCCTGCGATGGATCTCGGTCTTGGAGACTTTGGAGGCATGATGCGTAGATTGTTTGTTTTCGCCACTATTCTGGTCGCTCTCTGCGCCGTTCCCGCGGCCGCCCAACAGGGTGAGTGGCGATTCGCCACCAGGCTGACATCACTTTCATTTGATGCCACAACCGACCCGATATTCGACACCGGAACTCAGATGAAATCGAGTTCATCCGCGGTGACGGCAGCTCTCGAAACGCAGTACATGATGTCGGACGCTCTGGCTGTCTGCATGTCGTTGACCACAGCACCGTTCAAATTCATCGGCAAGGGTGGTGACCTTGATGGAGAACGCCTCGGCGAGATCTGGTTCACGCCCGTCACACTGACTCTGAGGTACGAGTTTCAGCTCCGCGGAGGCCTACAGCCCTACATCGGGGGAGGCCTCAACGCGACCTTCTACCTCTTTGACGACGTCGAACCAGTTCTCATGGATTATGGCGTCACAAAGCTGGTTTCCAATCCCAGCTTCGGCTGGGTGGTTGAAGCAGGCCTCAACTACGACCTCAACCACTCGACCTTCGTCAGCCTGGATCTCAAGCTGATGGACCTTTCGAGCACCCTGGATCTCGAGAACAACAACAAGGACAACCTCGACCGGGTCAACATCGAGGGCAGTCCGGTCGAAATTGGTCTCGGCATCGGTTGGAGATGGTGAAGAAGCTGTCAGCTCTCAGCTTTCAGCTGTCAGCTCTGCGATTCGTCCGACGAATCGCCGCCCCTATTGCGCGGTAGGTTCGTCGCCGAAGTCGTTGGGATCAAAGCTGTCGGCGGCCCCAGCCTTGACCATTTCCTGTTTGACCAGATCCTGGTGCTCGATCTCTTCTACCCTCAGCTCGGCGAAAAGTTCTTTGACGCCGGCGTCCTGGACCTCCGGAAGAGCCCGATCGAAATACTCGAAGGCCTTGACCTCTGCGGCCAGGGCAACCTCGAGGGCTTGCTGGATTGACATGAATGCCCGAGCCTCATCAAACTCCGGCGCTTCCACATCCCACAACATCGAGCGGTCAACGTTCATCGGCTCGTCACCAAAGAGCTCCTTGCGCCGGGCGCCCAGCTCTTCGCCATGTTTGGCCTCGTTTTGGGCCATGAAGCGAAAGAATTTTGCGGCGTCTTCCGTGTGGTGGCTTTCCATCTGGTGGGCAAACTCGTTGTAGCGCTCCTGAGCTTCGTCTTCCACAAGGATTGCAAGATCCAGGGCGTCTTTGAGAGAGAGAGTTGAAAAGTCGATATCGGTGGTCATCGTTCCTCCTGTGCGGCGGCATGATACACCTCTTTGGCGGCCTTGGGGAACAGTTGCTGTTCAGGGGGCGGCGCCTACTGATAGCTGACAGCTGAGAGCTGAAAGCTCCTTCTAACCCCGGGCGAGTACGACGCCTCGCTCAGCGCTTTCGATGAAAGCGAGGACCTGATCGACATCCTTTTGGCCCGCCAGCTCTGCTTTGATCCTGACAACCGCCTGGCTGGTGTTGAGCTTGGGGCTACGCAAGATTCGCCACATGGCGGTCAAGGCCTTCCGGCGATCTTCCGAAAAGCCCTTGCGCTCCAGCCCAATCGTGTTAGGCCCGAAGCACCGCGCCGGCCGGTTGCCGACAATTTTCATGAAGGGCATACTGTCCTTGGTGACGATGCTGCCACCGCCGAGGAAAGCGTGTTCGCCCACCCGGCAAAACTGGTGGACGGCCGTCAGGGCCCCGATCGTCGAACCGTCGCCGACATCGACGTGACCCGCCAGGGTCGCGTTGTTTGCGAAGATCACGGCGGACCCGACCCGACAATCATGGGCGATGTGGGTGTAGGCCATGAAGAGACAATCGCTGCCGATAGTCGTCATGCCGCCACCTCCGGGAGTCCCACGATGGATGGTTACGAACTCCCGAAAGACGTTGTTGTCGCCTATTTCCAGACGAGTCGGCTCCCCCGCATACTTGAGATCCTGTGGCGGAGCCCCGATCGAACCATGACTCTCGAACCGGTTGTCCGACCCGATTGTGGTGTCTCCCGTCAGCCGGTTCAAAGGTCCAACGATGCACCGATCGCCGAGGCTGACACCCGCTTCAATGACGGCAAGAGCACCAACGACGACGTCCTCGCCCAACTGGGCCCTCCGGTCAACCACCGCGGTGGGATGGATGGTCGTACTCATGACCGATCCGCCATCGCGGACATTAGATCGGCCTCACAGACGACCTTGCCGTCGACCAAGGCCCGTCCGCGCATCTTGGCGAAGGTCTTTCGGGAGTTTGTAATCTCGACCTCGAAGACAACCTGATCACCGGGAACGACCGGCTTCCGAAAACGACAGTTGTCGATGCCGGTAAAGAAAATCAGTTTGTTTGCACGATCCTCTACTCGCCCCAGGAGAAGGGCCCCACCGGCCTGGGCCATGGCCTCGACAATAAGAACGCCCGGCATCACTGGGTGACCCGGGAAATGACCCTGAAAGAACTGCTCATTGAAGGTCACGTTCTTGATCGCCCGAATGTTGGTCTCGTTGACCTCCAGGATCCTGTCCACCAGCAGGAAGGGGTATCGATGGGGCAGAATCGCCATGATTTCCCGAACATCAATCATCGTCACTCTCCAGTTCCTTGAGCCGCCGTTCCAACTCCATGAGTTTCAGGCGCATTTTCCCCAGACGTGCCAAGCCCGCCTGAGACCGGGCCCATTCACCTCGGGGTCTCGCCGGGACACCGGAAACGACGGCGCCCGGCGGCACATCTTTAAATACCGCCGTTTTCGCGGTGATCTGGGCGCCGTCACCGAGATTCAGGTGACCCGCAGCACCGGCCTGCCCACCCATGACGACGTACCGCCCCAGCTTTGTCGAGCCGGAAATACCTGACTGGGAGACCAGAATCGACCCCTCTCCCACCACAACGTTGTGAGCGATCTGGACCAGATTGTCCACCTTGACGCCCCGCCCGATGCGGGTCTCACCCAGTGTCGCCCTGTCGATGCAGACGTTCGCGCCCAGCTCGACATCGTCCTCCACGACGACGATTCCCACCTGGGGCACCTTATGGTGAACACCGTCCACCGTCGCAAACCCAAAACCGTCGGAACCGATCACCACGCCGGACTGAAATATGCAGCGCTCTCCGATGCGACAGTCAGTCTCGACCACCACCCGAGGATGGAACAGACATCCGCCGCCGATAGTCACCCCGGCGCCGATAACGCAGCCCGCCCCTATGACGGTGCCGGGCCCGATACGGGTGCGCGCTCCGACGACGGCTTGCGCCCCGATGCTGACTCCATCGCCCAAGACTGCATCGTCGGCAACCGACGCCGCCGGATCAACGCCGGCCTCCGCTTCGGGTCCAGGCATCATCAGTTTCAGGGCTCGGGCCAACATCAAGTATGGTTCGTCACAGACCAGGAGATTGCGCCCAGGCAGCAGATCCGCATCA
Source organism: Holophagae bacterium (assembly GCA_030637505.1). Classification (GTDB taxonomy): domain Bacteria; phylum Acidobacteriota; class Thermoanaerobaculia; order Thermoanaerobaculales; family Sulfomarinibacteraceae; genus DAOWGJ01. The sequence continues at coordinate 19,347 of DAOWGJ010000321.1, read as the reverse complement.
CCGACCAGGACGGCCGTCGCCTTGGTGTTTTCAGCCTGCTCGACATACCGTGGATTGTGGAGGAAGGACAGATCACCAGGGCCCGCCTCGTCCAGCGGCTTGACCCGGCTGACCGTCGCAGCCGGGTCCCCTACAACTCGCACTCCAAGCCGTCTTCCCAGTTCAGCCAGAGACCACGCCTGCATCGTTGCCGGCCTTCGCCTACTGCGCGGTGTTGAACCGACGGATCACCTCGTCGGTGATATCTATGCCCTCTGAGGCATAGACCAGCCCAGACTGGAACTTGTTGAAGATCAAGGTCATGTTCTTCTCGATGCCGACCTCGTCGATCACCGGGAGAATCCGCTCCTCCAGACCACCGAGGGCCGTCCGGCGAGCCTCGTCCAACTCGCGCTGGGCGTCATCCTGAAATCGCCGCATCTCGATGCCCTTGTCCTCGATCTCCTTTGACAGCTCGGCGACCTTTGCCTCGGTCAACGTGAAACGCTGCTTGGAGAGCTGCTCACGCAAGGCGTCCAACTGCTCTTGAATGGCACGCCCCTCGGCAATCTTCGCCTCTTGAAGTTGCTGGAGTCTCCCCAGAGCTTCCTTGCCGGCGTCCGAGTCGGTCACGACCCGCTGGATGTCGATCACCGCAATATTGACCTGTGCCATTGCCACGGTCGCAAAGCCTATTACCACCGCGAAAAGGGCCGTTCTAAAAACCATCTTTATCATTTTTCCTCCTCTTGGGCCGCAGCCGGCCCTAGAATGTCGTTCCGATTGAGAATTGAAAGTCACTCGAGTCCTCGAGCGGGAAGGGATCGACGACGATACCGTAGATGAACCGAATCGGGGCCTGGAAGATCGGCAGGAAGATCCTGAGTTCCACGCCGTATGTTTGCCGGTAGAGGCTCAAGTCCCAGCCCTGGTCTTCGTGGTAGGTGTTCCCGATATCGGTGAACAGCACCAACTTGACCGGACCGCCGATCCGGTATTGGTATTCAATATTGAAGAGCCAGTACCGGTCGCCACCCATAATCGAGCCCGCCTCGGTAAAGAAGAACTCCCCATCCTCGGTCCGCGGACGGACCGAATAGTATGGCAGACCCCTCAGAGTGCGGTCGCCCCCGAGACGGTAGCGCTCGTACAAGGGAATCTCCGAGTCGTTATAGGGAAAGAATTGCCCGATTTCGGAGTTGAACGCGAAGATCGACTTGTTTTTCCGGGACAAAGGCATGAACTTGGTCAGGGTGAATTCGGGACGAATGTAGTCGAAATCTCCGCCGAGGGGCCCACCGGCCATCCGTATGCGGGCGTTGATACCCGTGCCCCGGTTGGGGTCGAAAGGGTCGTCACGGGTGTCGTACCTGTATCCTGGCGTGAAAGCCATGGTCTTGCCTTTGAATAACTCGATGGCGTTTTCCAGGGGAATCGACTCAACCGGCGGCAAATCGACCGGCCTATCGTGCCCGGAGGTTGGGTCCCCCGGGCCGCCAAAATTGGCGACGGCAAACCGTGACACAACGTTCTCGTACGACAACAGGCCGGTCATCGAACCCCACATTCCCAAACCGAAACCCATGCTGAGGGTCGCCCCGGTGGTTTCACGGAAAAAATCGGCAATGTCGGTCGAAGTGCTGAAAATCGACGCCCCCAAAAGGATCCGCCGGTCGAAAAGGTAGGGCTCGGTGAAGCTCAGGGTGTAGTAGTCAGCCCGGCCGCCGGCCTGTATCGAAACGCCCAAACTCTCGCCCCGGCCCAGGAAGTTGCGAGTATTGAAGGACGCCTGGACGAAGAACCCGTCCAACTCCGAGTAGCCGGCCCCAAACTGCAGATCATTGCGGCCGACCTCCTGGCCCTTCACCGTGACGTTGACCTTCTTGTTCTCTTCGTCAAAATCAAATTCCAGAGGTTCCTCTTCCAGCTTCCAGTAGCCCAAGGCGTTGACCTTGAAGACCGAGGATCGGAACAGGCCCATGTTCATCCAGTTACCCTCCGTGATCCGGAACTCGCGCCGCAGGACCTTGTCCTTGGTTGAGGTGTTGCCGGAGAACTCCAGTCGTCCGAGACGGAAGCGGTCACCCTCGAAGATGTCAACCACGACGTCGACGATATTCTCTTCGACTCCTTCCCGCTTCTTCCGAACCTCGTTGGTGTAGGCATAGATGTAACCGCGGTTGTGATAGAGGTCCCGAATTCCCTCCAGGCCTGCGTCGATCACCTTGTATGAGTAGACCTTGTTCGATTCGGCGCCGACGCGTCCTGCCAGCAACTCCACCGGAAAAACCTCCGCGCCCTCAACCGTCACCTCGCCCAACCGGTAGGGCTCGCCCTCCTCGACAGGGATGGTTATCTTCGCGCGGAACTTCTGCTTCTTGAGAGTCTTGGCGTCGGGATGCTTGGCAATCAGTTCGACCGTCGGCTGCCCGACCTTGACGTCGATATAGCCGTGGTTGAGGTAGAACTCCTTGAGATTCTGCCGATCCTCTTCCCAAGCCTCGTCGGAGTAGATGATGCTCTTGCCCCATTTACGGTAGAACGAGGTCTCTTTGGTCTTCTTCAACGCTCGCTGGAGGCGCCCATTGGAGTACGCATCGTTGCCGACGAAGAGAATCTCTCCGATTTTCACCTTGCCGCCCTCATCGATTGTGTATACAACCCGCCGGCGATTTCGGCCCAGGTCCTCGACCTCGAAGCTGATCCGGGCAGAACGGTAGCCTTCAGCTGCGTAGAGGGCGCCAAGGGCATTTTCGATCTTCGTCAGCTGCGCCATTCTCAAGGGGACGTTTCGGGGAACTTCGATGCCGGCCTCATCCAGGCGGTCCTTGATATCGGTAGCACTGAGTTTCTTGTTGCCCTCGAACAACACAGAATTGACGAAAGGGCGCTCAACAACGGTCACGATGAGATTGACGCGTCCGTCCTCGAGAGTTTCGGCCTCAATCTTGAGGTCTTCAACCAGACCGGATTCCCAGAGACGTCGGAAGCCGTCCGACAAGAACCCCTCATTCATGAGGTCACCAGTCTCCATGCCGAGATAGTAGGTCACCGTGTCCACGGTCAGGGTCACACCCCCTTCGACGATGACATCGGCGATTTCCGGGCCCTCGACATCCTCGGCGCACACCCAACCGGGGCCGGCACAGACCAGCATGATCAGTAGAAGGCTCAGAACACTCGATCTCATCTTCTCCCCTATCCGAGGCGGCCGTGCCGGGCCACCGGCTACCGGCCGGCCACCATCGAACCGCACGGCCTCCCGAAGAATGCCTTTGCACGGCTCGCAAATCAACCCTGTACCCCCAATTTCCTCAATCGGGGAACCAGCGGCTCGGTCATGACATCTATGAAACGCCGACATACCCGGATCGCTCCCCGGCCGGCGCCAGTCTGAAAATACGGTCGCATTGTTCGGCCATGGTCTCGTTGTGAGTGACGATGACAGATGTCAGATTCTCCTCTGCATGCAGATCCCGAATCAGCCGGAAAACACCCTCCGAGGCAGCCCGGTCCAGATTGCCTGTGGGCTCGTCCGCCAACAAGAGCCGTGGCCGCATCACGAGCGCTCGAGCAACGGCAACCCGCTGTTGCTCGCCCCCGGACAGTTGGTCGGGAAAGTGGGTCATACGCGAACTCAGCCCCACCGTATCCAGAAGCGCCTCGGCCGTCCGCCGGGCTTCGGATGCAGGCTTCCCGGCAATCCGCATGGGAAGGGCGACGTTATCCCGTGCGTCCAACTCATCCAACAGGTGATGGTGCTGGAAGACAAAGCCCAGCATCCTGTTACGCAACCGAGCCCTCTCCGATCCACCAAGGGTGCCGGTGTCTTGTCCGTCCAGCTCCACCAAGCCCTCATCCGTACGGTCGAGCAGGCCAACCAGGTGCAGCAACGTGCTCTTCCCCACCCCGGAAGGGCCGACGATCGCCAACATCTCGCCCTTGCCGACCTTGAGATCCAATCCTTTGAGCACCTGGATCCTGGCCTCGCCTTCGCCGTAGGCCTTGGAGATGCCTTCCAGACGAACCATGACGTTGTTTTCACTCATAGCGCAGGCCCGCCGCCGGTTCCCTCCGGGCGACCACCCTCGACGGCAGCCACGAGGCCACCGCCGACAAAATCAGGGCCAGCCCCACCACCTTGGCCACCATCATCGGATCAACCGAAAAGGGAACCGACGAAACGACAAATACACCGCGAGGCAACGGCAAGGCGCCGGTGGCATCCAGGATCCACGCGGTGGCCACACCGACGGCCGCCCCGCCGAAGGCTCCCGCTGCACCGATACCCAAGCCCAACAACAAGAACAACCGCCGGATCCGAACCGGCTCGAGTCCCAGACTGGTCAAGACCGCCAGGTCCCGACGTTTCTCGGCGGCCACCATCGCCACGTTGCAGAGCAGGTTCAAGGCGGCCACCACCAGAATCAGTCCAACGGCAACGAAGATCAAGATCCGTTCAAGGGCCAGGGCCAGTAGCAGTGCCTGGTTGAGCTCGTCCATCCCCAGAACGACGACATCATCCCGGCCATCCAGTGTCCTCCGGACCTTGGCGCCCAATTGCCAGGGGGCCGACGGATCCTTGAGATCCAGCGTCTCCACCTCTGCCGAACCCCACACGATTCGCTGGGCGACCTCCAGGGGAACCCGTAGGACACCGCCCTCCGCTCCGGGCCCCGGCACGCCGACTTCCGCGACATCGACTCTGACCCGAACAGGCACCGGCCCCAGCGGCGTCAGGCGCCGCCGGGGAGAAATGACATCGACCACCCCAGCCGCACCGATACCCAAGCGGGCGGCCAATACCTGGTCCGCCATTACCGAATCCACGTCGGAACGGCCGACCAGCAGTGCCGGAACGGCATCGATCGTTGATGCAACCAGGCAGTTTCCACGCACCGAGCGTACGATCTCGACATAGGGGAGTGCTTGATGCAAAAGAGACGCCAACTGATCAGGCTCGGCCAGAACCCGTCCGGACACAGGTCGAACCTGCGCGTGCGAGGACCGTTCGATCAGATCCCGGCGGATGGAAGACTGGAAGCCCTCCAGCAAAGCCAGCGTCACCACCAGGGCGACAACGCCAAGGCCCAAGCCTACCAGTGAGATCAAGGTCACCGTGGCCACGTTGGTGCGGCGACCCAGACCGATCAGGTACCGGCGAGCAAGGTGCAGCTCAGCCCGCACTCGGCCCTCCGACCACCGTTGCGACAATAATCCTCACGCCTTGGGCCGCAGCGTCGGGAATAGAATCACATCCCTTATCGACCGGCGTCCGGTCAAGAGCATGACCAGTCGGTCGATGCCGATTCCCTCGCCACCGGTCGGCGGCATTCCGTGCTCCATCGCCACCAGGAAGTCCTCGTCGACCACGCCTCCAGTCTTCTCGGCTTGTTCCACCAGCCGACGGCGCTGTTCAATCGGATCGTTGAGCTCAGTGAAGGCGTTGGCAATCTCGATACCTCCCGCAAAGAGCTCGAACCGCTCGACCGTATCGGGATCATCGGGGCGTGATTTTGCCAGTGGGGAGATCTCCCGAGGGAAGTCCGTGATGAACGTCGGATTGATCAGTTGGGTCTCCGCCGTCACCTCGAAGAGTTCCGCCAACAGCTGGCCGTCCGAGCGCTGATCGATGCGCTCGACTCCCAATCGCCGAGCGACCCGTTCCATCGACGGGCGATCAACCAGATCATCCTCTGTCAGATCGGAATACTCCAGGATCGCATCTCTCATCGTTAGCCTGCGCCATGGACGAGAAAAATCGATCTGATCGTCACCCCAGGGGCTGAACAGCGATCCTCGGACTTCCTCGGCCACCGTGGTCACCAATTCCTCGGTGAGATCCATCAGCATCTCGTAGTCGGCGTAGGCCCAGTAGAACTCCAGCATCGTGAACTCCGGATTATGGCGCGTAGAAATGCCCTCGTTCCGGAAATTCCTGTTGAGCTCGAACACCCGCTCGAAACCGCCAATGATCAGGCGCTTGAGGTAGAGCTCAGGTGCAATCCGAAGGTACAGATCGATATCCAGGGTGTTGTGGTGGGTGATGAAGGGTCTGGCCACCGCCCCACCGGGAATCGGCTGCATCATCGGCGTCTCGACCTCCATGAAACCGCGCCCCTCAAGGAACCGCCTGATAGCCGACACCGCCCGGCTCCTCATGACGAAGACCTCTCGTTCGTCGGCATTGGCCAGGAGGTCCAGGTAACGCTGCCGGGCCCGAGTCTCCGGATCGGTCAACCCTTTGTGCTTCTCGGGAAGAGGTCTCAGCGACTTGGCCAAGACTTCGACCGATGCAACCCTGACCGAGAGCTCACCGGTCCTTGTCCTGAAGACCCTACCCTCCACACCGATGAAGTCCCCCAGGTCCAGCAGGTTGACAATCTCCCAGGTGGCCTCGTCCAAGTCGTTCTTTCGCAGGAACAGCTGAAGCCGAGCCTCACCATCCGAAATATCTGCGAAGATCACCTTTCCCTGGCGCCGAACGGCACGAAGACGCCCGGCCAACCGAACGGCTTCGGACCGTGTCTCCAATTCTTCCGTTGTCAAGGAATCGAATGCCCCACGCACATCCGACACCGAGGTCTGGACACGAAACCGAGAAGGAAAAGGGTCAAGACCCCGATCTCGAAGCGCGTCCAGTTTGGTCCGCCGGTCGGCCATCAGCTTTTCGAGGGGTTGCTGGGTCACAGTCTCGGTCATTGGTCCTCCTCAAGTCGAGGAATTGTAACGTAGCAATTCGTCGAACGAATTGCATGGGGTTTGGATCATCCGATATATTTCTATCGCTTCGAACCCGTCCGACCTCTCCGTGGTGCCTTTTCAGACTCCTTTCGAGGGCTTCCCTTCGGCTTCTGAAAGCCCTTTTTGGTCGCCTTCTCGAGCCTCGCGATCTCCGTCCCTGTCAGATCTCTGAACTGGCCCGGAGCAATGTGATCGTCGCGCAGGGGACCGATTGCCGTCCGGCGCAACCGCTGTACCGGGTGACCAACCCTGAAAAAGAGCTCTCGGACCTCGTGGGTTCGCCCCTCGGTGACTTCGACCCTCCACCAGGAATTACCCTCGCGGGTGATGCGTTCCCTCCTGGCGCTCTTGGGCACAACCTTGCGTCCGTCAACATGTGCACCGCGGCGCAGACGCATCAATTCAGAGTCGGACAGATTGCCCCGCACCTTGACCAGGTACTCCCGAACGATGCCGTACCTCGGGTGGGCCACTCGGGTGGCCAAGTCGCCGTCGTTGGTCATCAGGAGCAAACCCTCGGAGTGGTAATCCAGTCGACCCACGGGGTAGACTCGTTCTCGAATCGTCGGCTTGAGCAGGTCCAAAACCGTCATCCGCTCTTCCGGATCGTCGCACGTGGTCATCACCTGGCGGGGCTTGTACAACAAGATGTAACGCGGCGTTTCCTTCCGGCGCAGCATCTTGCCGTCAACCTTGATGTGGTCAACTGAAGGATCCGCCGACGAACCCAAATGAGCAACATGGCCGTTGACCGTCACTCGCCCTTCGCTGATGATCCGTTCGCCCTCACGACGGGAGCACAGGCCCGCCCTCGCCATCAATTTCTGAAGTCTCTCTTGAGTCATCATTCCCTCCTCGTTGGGGGGCGCGCCCGAGATCAGGCCGCCTCCGGGACATTCCACCTCGCGGCGGGAGTGGGAACTTTAGCACAAAGGGGTCATTCCGAGCCCATCGTCAACCCCGGAAACCAAGAGCACCCCTCTTCGACGGGACGTGCCATTCCTGATGTTGTCCTGGGGCACCCTCCCAGCCAAAGCTACGCCACGGACAACGTCAGGGGTGGCAATCCCCGGGGAGTACCTCAGCAACCGCATCTCGGCCGACGCCGTAGGCCGTCGAGGTCATTTTCCTCAAGGGGCGATTCCCTCCCGATTTCTGTGTCCAAGCCCCTTGAGGGAAATGCGCCGAGCGGGAGGGCCGAAGGCGCTCCCGAAGGCCGGAGTTGGATTACAGAGTCCGGGACAGCCGGGAAGACCGGGCACAGATGTCGTTCGGACTGACGCCGCCAGATGCAACTACGGAACTGCGGACCCGGCACCTATGTTGAGCCGTTCGTTGGAAACTGGGAAAGCCGGGAAGGCCGGACCTGGCCCTGATAATCGCAGACAATCCGTCAGTACGCCGACCCTCGGTGCGATGCAGCCGTCAAAAAGACGATCATCTCCACATCGTCCACCTCGTAGAAAAACCGCCACGCCCCGATGCGATATCGCCAGGTCTCTGGTGTGTAGCCCTTCAGTTTCTTGATCTGCGAACCGAACCGCGGCTGGAGCCGCAGCTGGCCGTAAACGGTCTTGCGGAGTTTCTCGAGTACCCTACGATCCCCGCCAAGGGCGATTGCCTTGAGGTCTTTCTGGAATCTTTCGGTTTCGAAAACCCGGTATTCACTCGACAAAGCGACCCCGCCGTTCTCGGGCCTCTTCCGAACCCTCCTGCAAGCGCTCAACAAGGGCTGAGTTGGCAAGGATCTCTGCCATCTCGGCGTCATCGACGAACTGGTCCTCCTGGATCTTCAGGAGTGCCGCTCGTTGGATCAAGTTTGCCAGTGAACGACCGTCAGCGCGGGCCGCATCCGCAAACGCACGATAGGTATCCTCGTCAAGCCTCAAAGTAATAGTCTTCGACATGCTTCACCTCGCATTCGTTTTCATTCTAAAAGAATCACAATGAATGCGCAAGAAGAACGAGCCCGGAACGAGGCCCACAGGTTCCCGGTCCCGGTTCGCCGCCGCGGTTGCGGTACGCTGAACCGGCCTCCGGCGCGGCCCCTGCCGCTGATTGCTGTCCCGGTCGCCGAGATCACCGACAACCCCAAAATCCAAGAGCGCCCCTCTCCAACGGCGCGTGCCATTCTTGATGTTGTCCTGCGCCGTCCTCCAGAATTGAGCAACGATGCGGACAACGTCAAGGGTGGCAACGCTCGGCGACACCGTCAGCGAACGAGTCTCGGCCAACGCCGTAGGCCGTCGAGGCCATTTCCCTCAAGGGGCGGTTCTCCCCCGATGCAAACCCTGTCGCCCCTTGAGGAAAATGCGCCGAGTGGGGGCGCGCCCCGCACGACCCCGAAGGCCGGGGTGGGATAGCAGGATCCGGGACAGCGACCGGAAGCCGCATTCAACTTCCTAAGATCCTGAAGCCTGGCACTCTTTTTGGCACTCTTTTCCGGGTTTCTCATTGAACGGCTGCTTGACCGTCGCGACCATTCTGTTCCCGAGGCAGATCGGCCAAGGGCCGGTCGCTAAGCGATCGCGTCGTCGTCGCGAAGCGAGGACGACTGCGCTAGGATGGCACCGGCACAATCCGAAATCCGGATTGGCAGAGAATCGAATCAAGCCCCGAAGGAATCAAAAGTGAAACGGAACAACGGCCCTACTCTGATCACAGTCGCTCTTTTTTCGGTCCTTGCCCTGGCCATAGTTGCAGGTGCACAAGCAGAATCGACAGAGGCCATCCGAATCCCTGCGGAAGCGGCTGCTGAACTCCGTCAATTGACCCTCCATCCGATCCACGATTTGGACTACGGCAGTTTCCGCTGGCTGGAGGTGGAAGCTTCGGATATCGGACGACTTCGTGCGGCGGGAATTCCATTCACCAAAGTTGAAGGCTTCGGTGAAGTCCGCGTCATGGGTTTCAGTTTCGATCCGCTGGTCGATGGCGAACCGGAGATTCCCGAGTCCCTGCGCGCACGATCCGGAGGCTCAGGTCTCACCCTGATTCAGTTGATCGCACCCCTGCGGCAGGAGTGGCAAACCGCCCTCACCGACTTGGGCGTCGAGCTGCTCCAGTACTACCCGCACCAGACCTATCTTGCATGGCTCAGTCCATCGCAATCAGAAAGCCTCGGCAGGCTCTCTTTCGTGCGCTGGTCAGGTGCGTTTCACCCTGCATACAAGCTCAATGACAATCTCAGCGGTAGATCAGGCACCGTCAAAAACATCGACGTGATGTTCTTCGCCGACGATAAAACGGCTGCGACCCTCGACGAATTGCGAGACCTCGGCGGCCACATCATCACCCACCATCCGTCTCAGCCGGACCGTGTGTTTTTCAACGCCATCGTCGAACTCGACGCGACGAAGATTGCCGACGTTGCCCGTCTTGATCATATTCTGTGGTTGGGATTCCAGAGTCCGATCCCTGTTCTCGACGACGAGATGTCAGATCAGATCGTGGCGGGCAATCATCCCGGCGGAGTGCCCGAAACCGGGTACCAGGCCCACCTGCTGAATCTCGGTGTTGACGGGACCAACGTCATCTGGGCGACGATTGACACCGGCGTCGACTACGCCCATCCAGACCTCAACACCCATATCGTCGGTGGATACAGTTTCCCCGGCGCGCCCGCGTCTCCACCCGGGAATGATTGCTCCGGTGGCGGCCACGGAACCCATGTCACCGGGATCATCGGGGGCGATGCCTCGGCCGGATACGCCGATGCTGACGGATTCCTGTACGGCCTGGGAATGGCACCTTCTTACAGCATTTTCGCGATGAACTCCCTGTGCGGATCCGGTTGGCCACCAACCGGAGGCTGGCAGGAACACAGTAAACAGGCCGTCCTCGGAAGCGCGATCGGAGGCAACAACTCCTGGACCACCAGCGAAGGAACCCAGCACGGGTACCAGGCCTCCGAGCGCACCCATGACCTGATGGTGCGGGACGGAAACTTCGATACGGCAGCCACAGCCGAGCCATTCATCGAGGTTTTCTCCGCCGGCAACTCGGGAACCTCCGGTTTGACGTCGCCCAAAGAGGCCAAGAATCTCATCGTCACCGCCTCGACCCTGAATTACCGAGGCGGCAACGATATCGATGGCATATCGAGCTTCTCGAGCCGCGGACCGGCCGTCGACGGGCGATGGGTACCGACAATCGCCGTACCGGGCTCGGAAATTGCCTCGGCCCTTCGGCAAGGTGGCGCTTCTCAATGCACGTCAGCAATCGCCGGCACCAACAACACCTACTCCTGGTGTAGCGGCACCTCAATGGCCGCACCGCATACCTCGGGTTCACTGGTGCTGATAACCGAGTGGTGGAGAGGGTTCAACAGCGGGGACAACCCCAGCCCGGCAATGGCCAAAGCATTGTTGGTCAACAGCGCCGTCGACATGGGTACGGCAGACATTCCAAACATCACCGAGGGCTGGGGGCGTATCAACGTCACAGATGCTATCCAGCCCGGGGTCCTGGTGGTCTACAAGGACCAGGAGACGACTTTCGATGACACCGGCGAAGTGTGGACGATGACGGTCGGCGTCGATGATCCCGCACAACCCCTCAAGATCAGTGTGGCCTGGTCAGATGCGCCCGGCGCGGTCGGGGCCAATCCTGCACTGGTTAACAATTTGGACCTGGAAGTCGAGACCGACGGGTCAATTTATCTCGGCAACGATTTTTCGGCGGGCTGGTCGACCACCGGAGGTTCCGCCGACACACTGAATAATCTGGAAAACGTCTTTGTCGCCTCTCCTGGAGGACAGGCGACCATCACGGTTCGAGCTACCAACATCGCAGGCGACGGCGTACCCTACATCGGTGACGCCACCGATCAGGACTTTGCGATCGTGTGCTTCAACTGCGCCGAAGAACCGGATTTCACCCTGGACGTCACTCCGGCATCGCTCGAGGTGTGTGCTCCTGTCGACGGAGTCTTTGGCGTCGATGTTGGGTCAATCCTCGGATTCTCGGAACCTGTCACTCTTGCGGCTTCCGGGGAACCGACCGGAACGACCGTTGGCTTCAGTACAAATCCCGTCGTTCCAGGCAACGCCTCGGTGATGACCGTTTCTCAGACCGGCAGTGCCGCTCCGGGGTCATCCATCATCGAGGTCTCAGGAACGTCGGCCGGCAGCTTTCATACGGACACCGTATCTCTCAACCTGTATGACGCCATACCTTCGATGCCGACGTTGGTCACCCCCGACAACGGCGCGCTCAACCAACCGACCAGACCCACCTTTGAGTGGTTGCATGCAAACCAGGCTGGAACATACCGGATTCAGGTGGCCACCGACCCAGCCTTCACAAGCCTCAGTCTGGACGAGGCCGGCATTGATGGAACGACCTTCACGCCTGACGCCGACCTCCCGTCCAGTACCCTGTTCTTCTGGCGAGTCCGCGCCTCGAATGGATGCGGTACAGGCACATGGTCCGGTGCCTTTGAGTTCGTCACGGTCGCTCTGCCCGGAGACTGTGGTCCCGGTACGAGCCCGGTCTTCTACTTCATCGATGACCTCGAGGCGGGTACGGGCGCCGGCTGGACGCACGGGGGCACGGGCGACACCTGGCAGCTGTCCTCCGCCCGGGTCCACAGCGGCGCCTGGTCGTTCTTCGCCGATGATGTCGACACGGTCACCGATCAGTGGTTGGAAAGCGAAGACATCATTCTTCCCGCTGACACCCTTCCCTTGACCCTGCAGTTCTGGAACTGGCAGGAAATCGAGGACCGATCCGGCGGGTGTTACGACGGCGGCATTCTGGAGATTTCGACCGACTCCGGCAGCAGCTGGACACAGCTCGAGGCTCAGCTGGTCACGGACCCCTACGACGGCCCGGTCTCGACCGGGAGCAATCCCCTCGGGGGACTGAACGCCTGGTGCGGCGACCCACAAGACTGGCTGGAATCGGTCGTTGATCTCGACGCCTATGCCGGCCAGACCATCCGTTTTCGGCTTCGTCTCGGAACAGACTCCTATGTAGGCCACGAAGGGTGGTATATCGACGACGTGGTGATCCAGGGGTGCGCCGAGTCTGGTCTTCTGTTTTCGGACGGATTTGAGAGCGGTGACACCGCGCTGTGGACATACGCGGCGCCGTAGCGATCAAGTTATATTGAAGGGCGATGACACATCAGCCAGTAGACCAGGAAGCCCTGGAATCTCGTCTCAGGACGGATCCACATCTCGCCGAGATCGCCGAGTGCCTTGGTTCTGTTGAGTGCTGGGTCGTCGGCGGGTGGGTTCGGGACCGTGCACTGGACCGGGAGCCGCCGGACCTCGACCTGGTCGTGCCCGGGGCCGAGGCAGCCAAGAAGGCCGCCGCCACGTTGGGTGCCGCTTGGCGCACCACACCTCGCCTGCTCGGCAAGCCTGAAAGAGCCGTCTGGCGTCTGACGGGGCCCAGATGCAAGGTCGAAATCTGGCCGATGGAGAGTGGCGACCTCGAGGCGGACGTCCTTCGCCGGGATTTCACCTGCAACGCCCTGTTCTGGCGCCTTCCAAAAGGCCCGCTGCTCGATTACACAGGCGGATATGAGGACATCAAGAACCGGAGAATCAAAGCGATCTCCAGAAACAACCTTGGCGCCGACCCCGTTCGTCTCCTCCGCGCAGTGCGACTGGTGGCGACACTTCGGGGCTTCTCGTTGGATCCCCGGACCATGTCGTGGATCGCCGATCTGGCACCAGCCCTTGTCCATGCTCCCCGAGAACGTGTCGGCGCTGAACTGTTGGCCCTCGCGTTGGCCCCCTGGGCAGCCACCGGTCTACGGGAATGCGCAACCCTGGGGCTCCTGGAAACAGCGGGGCCTCGTACGCAGCCCGCTGACTTCAATGCCTCCCTGGACACCTTGGCACGCTTGGCCGGAGTGGAACCGCACCCGGCGCCTGCATCCGTCACACATAACCGGCCTCAGGCCGTGCTCGCGTGGTTGGCCTCCGGTTGGCCTGTGAGTACACCGAAAGACCTGGCGGCCTTCGCCTGGCCCAGAGATCTCGCCCGGAGCGTTGCAATCGCTGCCTCGCGAAACGACGAGGCCTGCGAGGTCGTCTCTCGAAACCCAGCCGAACGCAGAGAATTCATCAACCGTTGCGGCCACGCCTTTCCAACGGTCCTCGCTCTGGCGGCTGGGAACGACGTGGCCGGGGGCGGCTGCCCACAGCCTTGGCGACGGTGGTGGCGCCAGTGGGTCCGGTCAGGCCCCACCATCCTGGAGCCGAAACCGTTGCTCGACGCATCTGAGGTCACGATCGTAACAAACGTCGAACCCGGGCCTCGACTGGGTCAAATACTGAAAGATCTCGAACGCGTTACGGTCCGCCGAGAAATCCGGACCCCCGCAGGAGCCCGGAGATGGCTCCGGCACTACTCGGACGGTGCCTCTTCGGAGGTCTCCCCCTCCGCCTGAGCCTCTTCACCCTCGGCCCAGCTTTCGGCCTGGCCGGTTTCGAAGTCGTCGTGGAACACCGGTGTCGGTTCCGCACCCTGAGCGCTCTCAGGGACAGCGGCGTCCTCCTGAGGCGCACCCCCGCAGGCCACCATAAGCGCCACCAATGCCACCGCCATCATCAAATGCACAAATTTCATCATCGGTCTCCTCATACTCCCCCGTGGGGTTATCCAGTTCGATCTGTCCTCAGTGTATCAAGGGCTGAATCTGGTCCAAAGCGTCGTATCCCCGGATTCGAATCCATCCGAGAAGATCGCGCCGAAGGGCTCACAGACGAAACCGTTGTCTCCCAACAGATAAATGTCATCAACGGCCCACCAGTAGTCGAACGATGCATCGTAGTAGTGGAATCGGAGTTGCAGGTCGGCCGCAGCATAAGCGGTCACGTCAACGGTGACGGTTCCCGAGGTGTCCACACCCGAGTAATTGGCAACCGTGACCCATGACCCACCGGTCGCAGCCGACCGCACATCGACGTCCGCCTGTTCGTCCGTGCTCCCGGAGTACCAGTTGAAGTCATGACTGAACTGGAGTGTCACGGTGGCAAACCCCGTGACGTCGATCATGGGGGAAATGAGCTCCTCGTCCTGCGTTTGCCCGCTACCGGCCTCGTCAGAGTCCATGATGGCAAAGGGCTCGGTCAGTGGCAGAGAACGGCCACCGGGATTGGTGTCGGTCCAGGTGTGAACACCACCGGTGCTCGAACCGCCATCGACGATCGTCCAGTCGCCGGTGATGCCCCCCGGGAAGTCCTCAAGGAAGAGAGTGGTGAAGACCACCTCGCCCAGGGTCCTGGTCAGATAGCCATTCGCACCCGGAAATGGACCCACGCCGGTCGCCCGGAGGTTGAGCATGTCGATCAACACCGTCTCACCGCAGGCTGCGGAGGGCTCGACGGTGAATTCGACGGGCGTTACAGAGGGTGCTGTCGTGCCCGCCGCCACCGTTCCAAAATCGGCGTTCGCTCCGGCCAGCGAAATGCCGGCCGAGCCCGCCCCGGACTGGAGATCGGCGGCCACCCCGGTCGCCTCCGTCGCGCACGAGGTATTGGTCACTCTCGGAGTGAACTGCCAGGTCTCACCGGGCTCGACTATCGTGTTGCCGTTACCCTCAACCTCGGCCATACCTTCCAACGACGCAGAAACAATCTCGACCTCAGCCGTGCACAGAAATTCCTGGATCAACGGATAGATGTCGCCCATCAGCATGCCCCGGTTTCCGGTGCCCGGCGTGTCACACCCCCCACAGTGGTGGAGGCCGACCATCTTGTTGTCCGACTCACGGTAGATCGGCGAACCCGACGAACCCCCCTCAGTGTCCAGAGTGTCGTAGTAGCGCAGGACGGTCCCGTCGACATCGACGTTCGCCCCGCTGCCGTGGGTGATCTCGTGTGGCCGCCCGTCCGGGTGCTGGACGATGTAGATCGCCTCGCCGTCTGTCAAGACATTCGGGTCGGGGGTCACCCATCCATAGGTTGACGCAGGATCGCCGATGACCGAATTCAACGTGAAATCAAGATCGCTGAGACCGGCATCGCAACTGCCAAATGGGGACTCGGCCACCGTCTGGTCGCAGTGAAAGCTCTCCCAATCCGGGGTCGTCGTCCCGCCGCCACACGTAGTGTTGTAATACTTGAAGACAAACTCCGTGTTGGTGCACGGTGAAGCGTCAGGCACACAGTGCCAATTGGTCATTACGTAGTTGTTGGGAGAGACGTTGGAACCCGAGCACCATAGGCCGGTCGTCGGATTGCTGCCGACCGACATCACGCCGACTGAAGCCATGACCGTCGCCCACTTTTCGGCGTCGCCGTCGTAGCAGACGACGTCTTCGAAATCCGCGGGAGCACAGATGCTCTCGCTCTGGTCGTCGCCGGACCCGAAGAGATCGACGTCTCCCACGATCACCTGGTCGATCCTGAAGGGCGGCTGGTTATAGTCGTGGCTTAGATGCAGTTCAAGGTGGAGCATCTCCCCGAAGGCCGACAGCGCCCAAAAGGAGCCCAAGCCATTGGGCCCTCGGCCGGTCAGAATCTCGACAACCCGACCGCTTTGGGATCTCAATACCAAGGTGTCACCCTCACGGAGGTTGAGATCCACAATGTGGGCCTTGAGGAAGGTCGCATCCTTGATGTGGATCAAATCGCTCCAAACCAGCTCGGCCCCCATGCGCACGCCGTCGCCGAGGTCCGGGACAATCACCAAGTCCTGACCGTGTCCAACGACGTTCTCTTCGGGTGACGGAAGGGGCTTGCCAGCCTCAACGGTCACACCGATGATAAGAGAAGCAATTAACAGGGCCAACGTTACGAATCTATTCATGAACCCTCCTGATGTCCCAAAATTAAAGGGACAGTGACATGACCATACTGGAGAATTGAGATGGGCGCTATGGGAAGGTGCTCGGCACACAAACGCAGGTCTTTCCTCCCTCTTCAACCGACAGGCGCTCGGTCCTGATTTCATCCCCGGCCTTCGGGAGGGCGCGAGCGCCAAACTCGTCGGTGCCTACGGCTTCGTTCGCTGGAGGTCTGCCCGATGAAGAAAGCCGTACCCGGCACGCGCCGATTTGAGTGATCGGGCGCTCTCTGGGTTGTACGCCGGCGTTAGCAGCCCGGATGCGGACGCTGACCCAGACCCGGCCGCAGATTGCCGACGCGGACGATGAACCTGACGCTGATCCCGCCCCGGGGCCCCTGCTACACTCCCCCGCCCGGAGGATAACGATGTACGAAGCTGAACGAGAATTCGCCCTCAATGTCGCCGCCCAGGCTTGCCGACTGGCCCGGGAGGTCCAAAACGAAATCGTTGCCGCCGCCGACGCCCTGACCAAGGGAGACCGGTCCCCCGTTACGATGGCCGATTTGGCGATACAAGCTGTCGTCAGTCAGCGATTGGCTGAGGTCTTCCCCGCGGACCACCTACTGGCCGAGGAGGACACCGGGGCGCTGAAGGACTCGCCGGCCATGGCGACCAAGGTGCTCAATCTCTCCCGTAAAGCAGTCCCCGACTTCAGCGCCGAGTCCTTGGCCACAGCCTTGGACCGCGGCAATTACCATGGGGGTGGGACCGACCGCTATTGGGTCTTGGACCCTGTTGACGGTACCAAGGGCTTTTTGCGTGGTCAGCACTATGCGGTCGCCTTGGCGCTTGTCGATAGGGGACAAGTGGTCGTCGGCGTACTCGGTTGCCCCAACCTCGAGGTCGAGCCGGGCAACCCGGAGGCCGGCATCGGCTGCCTTTTTATCGCCGTTCGCAGCCAGGGGACCGCCGTTCGGGCCGTCGACGGTGGAGACGAGAGGGCCATTCACACGGACCGGATCACAGACCCGTCGCATGCGGTGATGTGCGAATCGGTCGAATCCGCCCACGCGGCACACTCTGAGCACGGCGCCATTTCGGCAATGCTGGGCATTACTGCCGACCCCTACCGGATCGATTCCCAGTGCAAGTACGCCATCGTCGGCCGCGGCGAGGCCTCGATCTACCTCCGTCTACCCAGCACCAAGGGCTACCGCGAAAAGGTCTGGGATCACGCGGCCGGGGCATTGGTGATCGAAGAGGCCGGAGGCATGGTGACCGATCTCGACGGTAATCGCCTCGACCTGACCTCGGGACGTTTCGTCTCAAACCAGCGCGGCATCATCGCCACCAACGGAAACTTCCATCAGGAGGTTCTCGATGCTGCCAGGGAAGTCCGGTCCTAGAGGATTCTGTCGGACAGAGGCCACCGAAATCACCTACAAACGCAGCGTTACAGAGGCCTCTGACCGGCAGAATCCTGAAGCGCGCTACGCGCGGAAAAAATTGGAAAAGCCGCAACCTCGAATAAATCCCATTCGCGGAGCGAAAATGCAAAACGTTCAACGTTTTGCCCAGCCACAGCGCCTCAGGGCAACACCGACCCTGAAAATTCGAACTTGACTGCGCGCTGACCGGTGGCGCAAGCCATGCAGGCCGGTTGACCCTTGAGGACCTTGTCCTGAAACCAATCGACCGGCAGATAGAAGAGCTCGTCAATGCCCAGTTCCCGGCGCACCTCGTCCACGTCCGAGTTGAAGCGAGCACCGATCAACTCAGCCTGAGTCGGCGTGTTGATCCCCTGGAAGCATGAATCAATCACCATCGGCCACAGGGCGCCGAAGGCGATCGACTCGGCCCCCGCCGCCCGGAGGGCCTTGACGATGCGCTTGGCATTGGTACCCCGTACGATACTGTCATCGATGATGAAGAGTCTCTTGCCCTCGACGGCCTTGGAATCTACCCTGAAATCCATCATCGCCGCCTCGTCCCGGGCCGCCTGGGTCTCCTCCATAAATATCCGTCCGCCATACCGGTACTTGGAGACCGGCGTGGCATAGCCGATGGCTGAGGCGTCGAACTCCGCATCCAGTTTTTGGGCAAAAGCCTCAGCACCGGGAATCGGAGAGTGTGGAATCGGAACGACAAGATCGGTCTGGGCAGCCAACTCCGGCGCGGTTTCCAGGAGGTACAACGCCAGGGCCCTTCCCGCACGCCAGCGGTGAGAGCGGATGGAATCGCCCATCATTTTGCTTTCGACATCGGCGAAATAGATCAATTCGAAGGCACAGGGTTTTGGATCGCGCGCCACCAACTCTCGTCGATCGATCTTGAGATCCCGCCCAATGCAAAGGGCCACCCCGGGCGGCACTTCTTCAATGACCCGGAAGCCCGTCTGTTCAAGGGCCAGGGTCTCCGACGTGACCATAACCGCCGAACCCGCTCCGGTTTCCCGAATGCCCAGCACCATCGGCCGAAATCCATGCGGGTCCCGGAATGCGTAGAGAGCCTCAGGGGTGGCCACGACGACCGAATAGGCCCCGGTCACTCGGGTTTGGACTTCGGCGATGGCCTTGAACATGATTTCCCGTTCGCCAGCGGCCAAATCCCTGGACTTGAAATGCTCGAACCATAAAGCCAGAACCCTCAGCAACGGCTCCGCATCACATTGTGCCGCCAGGGTCTGTTCCCTGGTTTCCAGCTCCGCCTCGATTTGGGGGACATTGGTAATGTGGCCGTTGTGCGCCAGGGCGATCGACCCAAAGGCATCATGAAACGGCTGCGCGTTATGGATGCCTCCGGAACCGAAGGTCTTGTATCGAGTATGGGCAATGCCGATGTCGCCATCGATCGTCCCAAGCGGTTTGAAAATATCGT
>DAOWGJ010000398.1 GCA_030637505.1 Holophagae bacterium | reverse complement strand
GGAATTCGGGAGGCAACCGCCCCTCCGGAATACGACCTCGGCGGCCTACGGTTTTGGCCGAGATGCTGTTGCTGAAGCGCTCCCCGGGGATTGCCCGGTGTCGACTTTCTTCGCAACGTCGTTTTGGTCGGGGAGCCTGCCCGGTGAAGAAAGTCGCACCCGGCACGTCCCGTTGGGGGTATAGGGCGCTCTCGGGTTTGTGCGTCGGCGCTGATCCTGTCGCTGCCACCTGCCGCGGTCCCTGACGCTGTCCACTGATCCTGGCCCCTGTTCTCCAGCCCCGGCCTTCTGATGCGCCTCGCGGCGCACCAGCGTCCCCTTTTCTGCGGGGCCGGAGCATGGTGAAAGGCGCAAAGGACATGCGGCCCCGCAGAAAAGACGAGCGGCGGCCTACTGCCGTCAGCCGGGATTCGTTTGCTGAGGTGCTCCCCGGGGATTGCCACCCTATGTATTGTTCGCAACTAACCGTATGGCTGGAGGTACCTTGGGAACAATGCAAAGAGTGGCACGTCCCGTTGGGGGTAATGGGCGCTCTCGCTTATAGAACCTGCTGCGGTTCCTACCGCCAGTCCTTCTCCGGCTCGGGTCGATTATCCAGAATGGCCTCGATTCGGGCCATGACGCCCTCATCCAGCTGATCGACGACGGCAAGCGCCTTCATGTTCTCGACAACCTGTTCCGGTCTGGAGGCGCCGGTGATCACGGAGCTGACGTGAGGGTTCTTCAGGCACCAGGCCAGTGCCAGCTGGGCCTGAGTGCATCCCAGTTCCTCGGCGATCGGCGCCAGCTGCCGAACCTTGGGCATTTCGGCCAGAGCCCTCTCGCCTTCGACCCGGTCGCGCAGCCATTCGTAGCCTGGGACCGTGGTGCGAGAGCCGTCTGGAATGCCGTCGATATACTTGCCGGTAAGTAGGCCCGAGGCCAGCGGACTCCAGATCGTTGTACCGAGACCAATCTGGTCATAGAGTGGGGCGTATTCCTTTTCAACTCGGTCGCGGTGCAGCATGTTGTACTCGGGTTGCTCCATCAACGGTGGCGTCAAACGCTCTCGGCGGGCTATATGCCACGCTTCGAGGATTCGGTCTGCGGGCCATTCGGAGGTGCCCCAGTAGAGCGCCTTGCCCGCTCGGATCAAATGGTCCATGGCTCGTACCGTTTCTTCGATCGGCGTATGGAGATCGTGCCGGTGGCAGAAGATGAGATCGACATAGTCCAGTTGCAGGCGGGCCAGTGCGGCGTCGGCGCCTTCTAAGATGTGCTTTCGAGAGAGTCCCCGTTGGTTGGGGCCCTCGCCGGCCCAGAAAATCTTGGTCGAAACGATGAAGTCGGAACGGTGCCAGCCGGACTGCGAGAGGATCTTCCCCATGATCTCCTCGGCAACCCCGGCGGCGTAGACCTCCGCGTTGTCAAAGAAATTGACGCCGGCGTCGAAGGCCGTGTGCATGCACTTCTCTGCCAGGTCCCGGTCCATTTGGGAGCCGAACGTCACCCATGCGCCGAATGACAGCGCCGAGACCTTCAGACCCGAGTTTCCCAAGAAACGATAGTCCATGATCACCCCACCCCTTTCGTGCTCGCTTTGTCACTGTACATCGCGGTATCGGCCAAGGCCAGGGCTTCTTCCATCGGGAGGTCGGGGTGAAGCTCGACGATGCCTGCAGCGATGGAAATGGGGATAACGTCAGTTCCCTTGGGGGCAAGCCGGCTTCGAAGCTGCCGAATTCGCCCTCCAACCGGCCCTGGCTTCATCGTCGGAACGACGACCAGGAACTCATCGCCGCCGACTCTGAACAGACCATCCTCGGCCCGGAAGACCTCCCTCAAGGCGTCCGCGATTCGGCGCAGGCACTGGTCGCCGGTCAGGTGGCCCCAGCGGTCGTTGATGCCCTTGAAATCGTCGACGTCGAGAAAGACCAGACTGCCGCCGGCATCCCTGGTCGAGTCGAGAAAGGCACGGAGCCGCCGGCGGTTGAACAAGCCGGTCAGAGGATCGGCATCGACAAGTGAGCGTAGAGTTCGCTGGGTGGACTCCAGCGTCTGATTGGCTCGGGCCATTTCGTCCAACGCCCGTTGGCCCAGCGCCAGGAGGCAGCACAGGCCGATCAGAAACTCCCCGAAGACATCGATGAACCAGAGTGAGCTGATGAAAAGAACGCCCGCCGCATCAGCACCCGTCTGAAATAGCCGGAGTCCGTGTTGAAGAGCGATCAGGCCGGACAGCACGGTGGCTCCGACCAGAAACCAGGTGTCGTTTTGAGCCAGTCGGAGACCGGAGAACAGGGTCCCGAACGCCAGGACCGACCCAGCGACCAGGAATGTGATGGCTTGGCGATCGACGGCCGGCAGCATCGTCAAAAGAAAGCAGAAAAGGAGACTGGCGATGACGGCCCAATTCCGAGACAGATGGAACATCGCCAATCGATCCCGCTTGAACATCATGATTCCGCGAACCATCAAAAGGGCGAAGACCATCTTGGTGGGGCAGTACAGCAGCATCCAGGCGGGGTCTTGCGTCAGAAATGTATCGGCTGTCAGGGCCGTCAGTGCAAGCAGATTGGCCGACCACGCCAACACCCATGTCAAGATAACCTCGCGCCGTGATCTCTGCCACAGGACCAGGTTGACCGCGAGCAAAGTCATCACCAGCCCCAAGTGAACGACCAACGCCCATTTGGTCAAAGCTGCTCCGATTGCTATTGCTATTCCCTCACCCATTTCCATTGACTATACCTGACTGAGAATGAGATTCCAAACTAAAGAGAAGTACGGGCCAGGAGCCGGGTCAGGTTGAAAGCAGCCGGCGAATCGGCGGCATCAACCACGCGTTGGCGGCCAGTCTTCCGAGAACCAACGCCGCTGCGGCTGCGGTGGCTCCGGGAAGGTCGAAGATCATGATGCCGGCGAGCAGACCGGCGACGACGCCGGTGATTTCCAGGGCTGAGGCCCAGGTGATTGGGGAGGTTTTCTTGAAGTGAACCAGCTGGGCGCGTTGCCAGGAGATCCAGACCGTCAGAGTCGGCATGATCGTCAGGATTCTCGCGGCGGGAACTGCAAAAGCCACGAGGTCACTGGACAGGCCCGCAACCGAGTGAAACCACCACTGCGCCAGAGGCGTCCATACGATCAGGGCCAAGCCGCAAAAGACTCCGATCGCCAGCAGGTGCGTGAACCGCCGAAGGGTGGTATATCCCTCCAGCTGGTCGCCGAATAGGGCGATAGCGGCCTCCTGGAATGCGAGGCCCAGGGCACGAAAAACGAATACCAGGGCGTGGACCACGGGCAGCACCGCCAGGGACTCCAGCGGCGCCCGGCCGTGGCCGACGAAGAAAGTAACGATCGGCTGAACGCCGAGACTCAAGAAGGAGGTCAGGGCCAGAGGGGTGTAGAAATGGATAATGGCCCGATAGTAAAGTCCGGTGTCGTCGATCGGTGTTTGAGCCAGACGACCGTCCAGGAGCCGCCTGATCAACCGTCCGGCGAGCATCCGTGCGCTGATGGCCTCCGCGATCACGCCAAGCGACAGAGCCGCCGCCCCGACAGCCGCGCCTTCGAGTTTGGTCCCGAGGACCAGAATCACGGTTGCACTCGCCATGGTCACCATGCGGAGGGCGGTCCCATAGGCCACGCGCCGGGTCATGCCGTTGCGGATCAAAATGCCCTGGTAGAAGCGGCGAAGGCCGATGGCGGCCGGCCAGGGCAACAGCAAGGCCAGGGGGAGCCAGGTCAATCGACTGACCGACGGGTCGAGACCCAGAAGGCCGGAGATGACCCAGTGATGGACTGCCGGGACCAGTCCGATCAGCATCGTCAGGGTGATAACGACGTTGAGGGCCTGCGTGAAGTTGCGCAGCTTGAGGTAGGTCACACGATTACTGACCAGAGCCGTCGACGCGGCCATCATCATGATCACCGGTGCCTCGACGATCAGGGCGAAGGCAAATGCGACACCGAAGGCGGCCAGGTTGAGCTTGGGGTCAGGCATTCGGGCGATGACTGCTGTTAGCAACGGCCCCTCGACTGCCATCATCAGCCAGGTCAAAGCCAGCGGCGCCCAGAAAATCGACGTCCGGGTCAGGGTGAGCGTTGGTGGTCTCGGTGAGGTGGTCATAATCCTGGCACGGCGGCCGTGCGGATGGGGAGGGTAGCACTGTCAGGTTCGGGGTTGAAGGGCCTCTGAGGCAGCACCGGTGACCATGTCGATCAAGCGAGACCTGGTACGATCACCAAGAAATTTGGAGTTTTATTATGAGCCTCATCAAGTTGCAGAGAATCGTATTTGTGTTCCTCGTCAGCGTGATTTCAGTCACGCTGTTGGCAATGGAACCCCCGCAGGGCAAGGGGAAAAAACCCGACAAGCCAAAGAATGAGCAGAAAGAGGATCGGGAGGATCTGAAGGATGTTCAGGAAGTGGTTGGCCTGATATCTGCGCTGATCAGCACAGACGACGCCCGTCGATTTGCAGGCGAGAGCAACCTTACAGGACGAAAACCGCTGCCGCCCGGGACCAGAAAGAACCTGGCTAAAGGCAAGCCGATACCGCCAGGGATCGCCAAAGAAAAGGTGCCGTCGAATTACCTGAAGAAACTCCCCTCCCGGGATGGTTTTGAGGGGCGTATGGCGGGGACCGATCTCCTCCTGGTTCGTTCCGCGGATAAGGTGATTTCCGAGGTTCTCAAGGACGTTCTCAAGTAGAACTGAGAGCCCCTTATGGCCAGCGGACGAAGGGCGTCTTCCAACAACGCGTTTTCGTGGGCTCCTGCCCGCCCAAAGAATCCGATCGGATTGTGGGTCTGAGGCAGGACTCCGATGAGTCAGTGAATCTCGTCGACCCCTGCCTTGGCGGCTTCGATGCGGCGAAGCAGTGTGGGACCGGACCAGTTCGCAGGCCCCATTGCCTGGTAGGCCAGTTTGCCGCTCGGGTCGTAGATCAGAGTTTCGGATTGGCGGCGCACCCCGAACAGCTCACCGGTCCTCTGTCCCTTGTCCAGATAGAGCTGATTGGTGGGCATGCCGGAGCGTTCCGCCCATGACTCGAGTCCTTCCCACGAGGGGGCCCGAGCCACAAAAAGAATGTCGATCATCGGATCATCGGCGACCTCCGCCGCAAACCGAACGGCCTGTTGCTGCTCGGTGAAGGCGGCGGCCGTCGGGTCGAACCAGTGCATCACCAGTACCCTTCCGGGTCGGCCTACCATATTGCGGCGGCCTCCGCCGAAGACCTCGAGCCAAAGGTATCCGCCTGTATCCAACTTGGCGATCGCATGGTCGTGATCAGCATGACGGGGAGGCGTCATGCTGAAGAACATCTGGTATCCGATGATCCCGGCCGCGAGGGTGAAGACAACGCCGATAATTATTCGATTCCGAGTCTCATTTTTCATAATGAAGAGAGAATAACAGAACTTGGATGTTGAGCTCAACAGCATCCGGTCTCAACGGAGCCCTCAAAGACCTTGCGGCTGAGAGTGACATCGGCGAGAATCTCTTCCGGAGGCGTATATGAAAAAAAAGGGCCGGGTCGTAGTGGTTTTGATGGTGATGGTGATGACGTTCATCGTCGTCTCGTCCCTCGCGTTGAGAAGTCGGCTTCGGTGTGCCGGCTTCCCGGGGCCGGGCGTCACAGCTGAGGAACTGCCGGCTCCTGCCTCCGCGGATTCGGTTCGGGTGGCTCAGTGGAATATTCGGAATTTTCCGCTTGATCGTCGTCCGCAAGATCCTGACCTCGGATACAGCCGGAGGACCAACATCTGTGATCTCCAGGATGCCCTGCGGGGTGTGGATGCTGATGTCATCGGTTTCGAGGAGATCACCGACAAGCGGCGGTTTCCGCCGATTCTCAGGCGGGCCGGGGGTGGGCGGCAGTACCGTTTGCGCTTCGGGTCCCACGGCGGTCCGCACGGTCAGAAAATCGCACTGGCGTGGGATGCCAATCGCATCGAGATGGTCGGTGAACTGGAGGAGATCGCCGGTGTCGCGGTCACCGAGAGAAACAAACCGGCGCTGGTGGCAGCATTCAGTACCCGGCAGGATCCGTCGATGGAATTCACCGTCGTTCAGGTGCACCTTGCGGCCACGCCGAGAGGTTTTTCTTCTCGCAGGCAGCAGTATCAGGCCCTGGTTGACTGGATCGATAAAAACGCCCTTGGCGCCGAGCGAGCCAACCTGATTGTGCAGGGCGACTTCAACGTTACCGGCTGGGAAGGTGGTTCCCAGGCTGAAGAGCTGACTTTGCTCGACGACTTGATGCGGGGTGCGGGTCTGAGGCGGTCGCCGAATGCCAGCGGATGTACGGAGTATTGGGAAGGGGGAGGTCGATGGGATGGGATCCAGGTCCCGTCTCTCCTGGATCTTGTTTACCTCAAGGGTTTTGACGACCTCCAGGTGACGAGCCCTCAGTCCTGGTTGCATTGCAAGCGCTTCAACTGCGGCGAATTGGTATCGAAGGTGGGCCAGGAGGACGGCACCTTCTGGGATGTCTCGGATCATTGTCCTGTGACGTTTGAGATCAATTTTGGGCCCTGATCTGTGTTATCCCCTGCCGCGGAACTCACCCTCGGCCATGACGGTGACAATCAGAGAGGCGATGCCGAGCGGCAAACAGCACACCAGGGCGGCGACGGCGCCGGCCAAGGTCCATGCCCAACTCGTGCGTTTGATGGCCTTGACGCCGCCGATGATGGCGATCACTCCGGCGATCAGGACCATCAGAGCCATCGGTCCGAAGAAGGCCAGCGGCAGCCACTGGATCGGCGGCATGTCGTCGGGCACGGCATAGAGCACTCCGGTGCCGATCAAGCCAATGGCCGCAAGGACGGCGCCGCCCATCAGTGCCATCGTTCCCGAAGCGATGTTCAGGATTCCCGCGATCGTTCCTTTGGATGTCGAAGGTGATGTTGCGGTTGTACTCATGATCCCTCCCATGTAGAAGTACGGGAAATGGCGGGCAGTGTTCGGGGAAAGGGATTTTTACCCGATTCCGACAACACCTGCAAACTCACATTCATCCATAGGGTTCCGACAAAAACCAACTGCTTCTAATACCAATCCACAACCTCAAGCCGCGGGATACGTTTGAATTCGCGGGTGTTGTGCGTGACCAGGACCGATTTGTGGGCCAGGGCGGTGGCGGCGATCAGGGTGTCGAGAGGGCCGATCGGCTTTCCGCGTTTTTCGAGGTCGGCCCTGATCTTGGCCGCCGTTCGGGCCTCGACCGATCCAAAGGATTGAACGGTCACAACGGCGAGGAACTCCTCGAGTTGTTTGCGTCGTTTCGTTGGGGATTCGGTTTTTTCGATTCCGACCTCCAGCTCGAACAGGACGACCGAGGGGACCATGATCTGGCCGGGTGGAGTCGCCAATAAGTGATCACTGATGTGGCCGACCCCCTTAAAAAAGTAGATCAATGTGTTGGTGTCCAGGGCGAACATCACAGGGATTCCCGTGGCGTGTCTTCCGGCTCGGCAGCCCGAAGCTGTTCGGCAGTTTGGAAGTCGGGCCACGCACCTGCAAGGATGATTACATTCCCGGGCCATTCGGTGGCGATTTTCTGTCTGATCAAGTCGGCAACCCACCTGCTGACCGACTGGCCGGCAGCGCCGGCGGTTGCCTTGAGTTGGAGGACCGTCTCCTCTTCGAGATACAGCGTTATTTGGGACATGATGACCTCCTATACTTGCAAGTATATGTGTTCTTCAGTTTCTTGGCAAATTTGTGTCTCATCAACCCAACTCAATCGGGGTCGAAGGGACAAGGGGCACTCGACCCGAGCCCGAGCCCGAGCCCGAAATCGATTCGTTTCAGTTCTTCGAGCGGAGCCACGGTGATCACACAGCGGGATTCTCGGGGTTCCCGACCGGACCTCCTCCGGTAGTGCTACCTCGGCCAGGGATGAGCCCAATCAAATCCGGGAACGGGCACGGGAAAGGGCACGGGAACGAGCTCGAGCTGGGGTAGACCCCACGGAGTGGGTTCATCGACGAACTTCATGGTCAACGCCCGAACACGACTTTTCTATGGGAGAATCCTCGGAGCTGGGTCTATCCCGACCTCTCACCGGTTTTCGAAGCGAGAGGCGCAAGATGCAATGAGATTCGGCGATCTCGCAAGACGAGTGAGCGAAGGCATACTTTCGGTACGTCGAGCGAGCGAGTCGAGAAAAGCCGAAGGTAGGGACCCGTTCCGGCTGGGCCGGAATGGGCAGAGTGTATATTGCGTCTTGCAGCCGGACATTGGTGAGAAGGTTGGGATCAGTGAGGAGGCTGGATGCAATTGGTCAGTGTTTTGGGATTATTCGCCCTTCTGGGAATCGCCTGGTCGATGTCCGCTCATCGGACGAAGGTCAATTTGAGGACGGTCGTATGGGGTATCGGGCTTCAGTTTCTTCTTGGGGTGATCATCCTCAGGGACAACTACTTGAGTTTCATCGGGATGGGGATCTTCGCCGCCCTGATCGGTTTTTACATTCTCTTGCGGCCTGACGGGATGTTCACCGGTCGTTTGCCGATGGCGATTGCGACCCTGGCGGGAATCGGGTTGGGTGCTG
This sequence comes from Holophagae bacterium, assembly GCA_030637505.1. GTDB lineage: Bacteria > Acidobacteriota > Thermoanaerobaculia > Thermoanaerobaculales > Sulfomarinibacteraceae > DAOWGJ01. Next base: position 16,696 of record DAOWGJ010000398.1, on the reverse strand, counting down.
CGGCGGTCGGCTGGGGTGTTCCATCCGTGCTGCCATGGGTTGTCCTGATCAGTCTGATTGCGGCGATTGGAGGAGGGTGGCTGAAACTGCCCGATGTCATTCGTCAGAGCAGCGCCCTCATGATGTTGGCTGGAGGAGTCTCATGGCTGGTGGTCTCCGGCCAGACCGGCAGCACGGTTTTCGCGGCATTTTCGGAGAAAGTTGCAGCCTTTTTGAGCCTGTCCGACTACGGTTCTCGCTTTCTGTTTGGAAACCTGGCCGATGGACAGTACTACTTCCCGGGTCCCGATGCGGGGTGGCCCGGCTTCGGTTTCCAGTTCGCATTCAAGGCACTGCCGACGATTATTTTCTTCGGCGGATTGATGGGTGTTCTCTACCACTGGGGGGTCATGCAGAAGGTCATCGAGGCGATGGCCCGTTTCATGCGCTGGACGATCGGCACCTCGGGGGCTGAGACCCTGTCGTGTTCGGCTAATATCTTCGTCGGCCAGACCGAAGCGCCATTGCTGATCAAGCCGTTCTTGGACGAGATGACCGACTCCGAGCTGCTCACAATCATGGTGGGAGGATTCGCCACGATTGCCGGTGGTGTGTTGGCGGCCTATGTTGCAATGGGCGTGCCGGCGGGGCATCTGATCGCCGCGTCGGTGATGTCGGCGCCGGCCGCGTTGGTCTTCGGCAAGATCATCTTTCCGGAAACCAAGCACTCGGTGACTGCCGGTGACATCGCCATGCCGGAGATCGACACCGGCGCCAACACGATCGAGGCGGCGACGGGCGGCATCACCGACGGCTTCAAGCTGGCACTCAATGTCGGCGCGATGCTGATCGGTTTCATCGCCCTGATCGCCGTCGTTGATGTCCTTTTCAACTGGGTGGACGGTTTGATTGACGGTCGTCTGTTGCATGGCGCCTGGGTCACGTACAGCTCCGGCGGCATGTCGCCGGTCAACGGAGAGTTTGCCGGGATCTTCCCCGGGTCGCTACAGACCTTATTCGGGACCATCCTCAGGCCGTTGGCCTGGTTGATGGGCGTCCCGTGGGCCGAGGCCGGCCTGGTGGGGAACCTCCTGGGCATCAAGCTCTCGCTCAACGAGTTCGTTGCCTACGGTCAGTTGGGCAATTACATTCACTCCGCCGATGGTCTCAGTCCGCGAGCAATCGCGATCTCGACCTACGCTCTGTGCGGTTTTGCCAATTTTTCGTCAATTGGTATCCAGATCGGCGGCATCGCCGCGGTTGCCCCGGGACGACGATCCGATCTGGCAAGGCTGGGTCTCCGGGCGATGTTGGGCGGTGCTCTGGCGTCATGGATGACGGCGACGATCGCGGGGATATTGTTGTGAACTCTCAGCTCTCAGCTCGGGTGCTTTTATGTTGTTCTCAGTGGTGAGATACTCTGAACCGGAGGAAAAATGCGCGTAACCAAAGGTGTTTTAATGGTTCTTTTGGCCCTGGTTCTTGTGACCTCGGGCTGTGAATTTCTCGATCCTGCTCGACCGACGATTCAACCGGATACCGAGGTCTTCGGGAACCTACTCGACATTGAAGAGATGCCCGATGAGCCGGGCGTGTGGATCGTCAGATTGCGAGTCGCACCCCCAAGAGCCCTGAACAGGGCGGAGTCTGAACAGGGGCGTGAAGGCCCGGACGCCGAGAAGGGACTGATCGCCGAGATCCGGATTGATGCCGATACTGTCGTCCTCATGCACGGCACGCCGGTGCGTTTGGAGGATTTCAACCCGGGCACCGAGGTCGTCAGCATCCCTGCGCCGGGAACGACACGGATGGTCGGTGACAAGACGGTTCTCCACAACGCGGAGTTCTTTGGTGATTTCGGCACTTACAGCCGGTGGCGACTGCCCGGTCTGGGTACCGACGCCGAGGGCGTCGTTGACGATGTCGGGTTGATCAACTCTTCAGGGACTGAGCACGCTGCTGTGCCTCTCAACGGTGGTCGGACGCTGTACTTTTCCGCCGGCCTTCGCCGTGCAGTCGACGGTGAGCCGACCGGAGCGGCTCGCCAGGGGTTGGGGCCTGCCGGCGGCGGGGAGCTCCTGCCAGAGAGAAGTTTCAGGACCGAAATCGGTGAGGCCGGGTGGTCCAAACCCGAGCCGGTTGTTTTCCCCGGCTTGGAGGATGCGCATCAAGTTCGTGTCAGCTGGGTGAATCCCGAGGAGACGATCTGCCTTGTGAGCATCACGGCCGAGGAGGGCGGGAAGCCGTGGGCCGGCCGATCCCAAAGGCTGAATCGGGGCAAAGCGTGGGGGGTGGTTGAGGCCCTGGAAGGCCTCGGCGAGGGCGATGCGTTGGACCCGATCTACCTTGCGGGGAGCCGTACCAAGGTCCTGTTTGTCACCGCCCGCCGGGGCGCCAACCAAAGCGATCTCTTCCTGCTCAATCCCAGCGAGGGCGCCGAAGCGATGGCGCTCGAGCCCAGGATAAATACGATCGGCAGCGAGTGGGGGCCCCGAGTCGGTCCGGACAACGAACTCTTTTTCTCGCGGGGTGATCGTCAGCTGTTGTTCATGGGCGGCATGGTTCAACCGGTGCACCTGGATTGGCCGCATCGCATCCTGTTTTCTGAAGCGGCGCCCACCGATGACGGCCGATGGGTGTTTCTGACGCTGACCCAGCTCACGGCCGGAGAACCGAATCATGATCTGTGGGTGTCGGAGCGCCGAGAGGATGGAATCCTTGGATTCCCGGTCCCCGTCGACGGGTGGCGACCTGACGCGGGCTGAGCCTTCAGGCGGCCGAGCCGATTTGGCCGGCCCGGGATGGGGACGGTGGCGCGGTGGATGGATGGCCCGCCAATGCCTCGAGGGTCGGCATGGGGCCTGGGCTCTGGTCGAAGATGGATGTACCACAGCGCGATGGCCGTCGCTGGGCGAGGCGATCGAGGTTCTGTGGCGGGAACGGAAGATCAGGGACCAGGCTCCGTGGGCCGTTGGCTGGCTCGGCTATCAAGCCTGCGCCGAACTGGGGGGTGATCTTCCGGCGAGGCCGGATACCGAGGGTGCACCTTCCGGCATCTTGCTGCTCGAGCCCACGACGACGGATTCTCAGACAGTTCTAGGGGCCGGAAGCACGGCCAAGGGCGCTGTGCTGAGGACCAGTCTGAGCGAGGAGCAATTCATGAAGGGGGTCCAGTCGATCAGGGGTCATATCGCTGACGGGACCGTCTATCAGGTCAATCTTTGTCGCCGGTTCACGGTCAATCGATGGGACGGCGGCCTTCGGAGTTTGTTCGACGTGGCCTCGGCCGGCTCTGCCGTTCCGGATTATTTGAGCGCCTTTTCGTGGGAGGGCGTGTCACCCGGTGAACTGGTCTGTGCTTCGATGGAACTCTTGGTAAGTCGACGCCACGACCGGATGGAGACCAAACCGATCAAGGGCACCCGTCCACGAGGCGCGACGGCCGGAGAGGATCGGCGGCTGATTCGGCAGTTGGAGACCGATCCCAAGGAGCGGGCCGAGTTGGCAATGATCGTCGATTTGGAACGCAACGATCTGGGGCGGATTGCTCGCACCGGGTCGGTGGTCGTCGAAGACCCGGGCCGTGTGAGGAGTTGGGAGAGAATTCACCACCGGGTAGCCCGTGTGACGGCCTCGGTTTGGGCTGGGATGCCGTGGCAGGACATTGTCGCTGTGATGGCGCCGGGAGGGTCGGTCACCGGCTGTCCGAAGAGGTCGGCGATGTCGATGATCGCCGGCCTCGAACCTGTGGGTCGCGGCCCGTTCACCGGAGCACTCGGAGTGATTGCGGGCAATGGTGATCTGGAGTTGGCGCTGCCGATTCGGACCGCCTGGACCTCGGACGGGAGACTCGAAATGGCAGCTGGCTGTGGGATTGTCTGGGAGTCGGATCCTTTGGCTGAGGAGGTAGAATCTCGGTTGAAGATCGGGAACTGGCTCGAGTTGGTGGAGTCATCATGATTTGGAGGGATGGGCAGCTCTGTCAGGAGGCGCCGATATGCGTTCCTCCGGCCGATGTCGAGGGTGTTATGACGACTCTCGGCTGCGACGATGGACGGCCGTTGCTTTGGGAGCGCCACCGGCGCCGTCTCCTGGCCTCCTCGGCTCACGAGGGCGTTCTCCCGCTACAGCAGGACCTCGAGTCGCTGTTGGAGGCTTCTGGGTGCATGGCGCCCTCACGACTGAGAATCTCGGTATGGCGTGACTCCTCCTCCGAGCCCATTCGAGTGGAGGCGGTCTGTTCACCGATCGAGACCTTCGGCCCTGGCCAAAAACCCGTGTGGTTGGGTGTCGTCCACTGGCAGGATCCGCCCCCGGCCGACCACAAGGTCATCGCTCGCCGCATGTGGCATGACGCCGGGGATCTAGCCGTTGCGTGGGGCGCCGACGATGCCTTGATCGCGGATGGCGAGGGCCGCCTTTTGGAAACCTCGAAGGCCAACGTCTTCGTGCGGCGCGGCTCGATGGTCGCCACGCCGCCGGCCCCGGAACGGTGTTTGCCGGGCATTATGCGCCAGGTTGTGCTGGAGGCTCTGCCCTCGGTTGGGTTGAACGGCGAAGAGCGGGATGTCTTCATCGACGAACTGGTCTTTGCGGACGAGGTATGGATCACGAATGCGGTGGTCGGTGTCGTTCGAGTCGGCATGGTAGGGGAGCGAAGCTGGGATCGTTGGCCTTTTCATCGGCGTCTTTCGACCCTGCCCATTCCGGCGCCGGGTTGGCCTTGACAGGAGTTTAAGAACGTTCCAAAATAGCGATATGAAGAATTCTAATGGGCTCTGATCGTATCGGATGCGTTGACCCGGCCCGTTCCGTCGAGGACCTCGAGCACCTGCGCAGACGCCTGGCTGAGAATGACGCTCTCCTGAGGTCCCGATCGGATCATTACTTGTTACTCGGTGGGGCTACCCGGCTCAAGATCCTCGCCCTGCTGGAGTGCGCAGGTGAATTGTGCGTCTGTGACCTCGCGATGATCCTGGAGATGACGCCGGCCGCCGTTTCGCAACATCTCGGACGGTTGCGGTCGGCCGCCCTGGTCGCGCCCAGGCGGGACAAGATGACGATCTTCTACCGGAGGACCGACTCTGATTTGCTGCCACCCCTGTGCTTTCCAGCACTTGGGCCGGGTTAAGATCTCCAGTCGAGGTAGGAGGACTCAGTATGGCCCACGGATCCCATCGCGCCGTCGCTGCGGCGATTATCGGAAATTTCTTTGTAATGGTGGCCAAGACCGGTGTGTTTTTCATTACCGGGTCGGCTGCGATGCTGTCGGAGGCGATGCACTCCTTGGCGGATACCCTCAATCAAGTGCTCTTGATGGTCGGCATCCGCCGTTCTTCCAGGGTTGCCGACCCCAGGTTCCCCTTCGGCTATGGCGGTGAGAGAGCCGTGTGGGCACTGATGTCGGCCGTGGGCATCTTCTTTCTCGGGTGCGGCGTCACGGTCTATCACGGCATCCTGAGCCTCCTGAATCCCCACGAGTTGGAGGGCCTCGGCTGGGCTGTCGGTGTTCTGATCGTCTCGTTCGTCGTCGAGTTCGCGGTGCTGGTTCTCGCGGTCCGGACGGTGCACAAGGAGGCCAGGGGAAAGCCGTTCATGGCCTATCTCCGCTTCGAGGCAGACCCTACGGCCGTGGCGGTGGTCATGGAAGACTCGGCCGCCTGCCTCGGCGTGGTGATCGCGCTGGGGGGAATTTTTGCGGCTCACTGGACGGGCAACAGTGCCTGGGATGCCGTGGCGTCGATTCTGATCGGCCTACTGCTGGGTGCAATCGCCATTTGGCTGGTCGCCCGAACGAGCCATCTTTTGGTCGGTCCTTCCATCCCCCCCGATGCCCGGCAGCGTGTGCGGGAAATCCTGTCGGGAAACCCCGTCGTCGAGAAAATAGTCGCCCTGCGGACCCGGATGCTGGATAGCGAGACCTATCGTGTCTCCGCCGAAATTGAGTTTTCAGGGGAAATTCTGGCTGCGAAAGTGGAGAAACGATTCAAAGGTCGGTTCCCGGACATCGCCGCCCACCCCGACTATCCGGAGTTTTCGGCGAAATTTGCCGATTGCGTCGTCGAGGAACTGGGTGATCAAATCGATCTGATCGAGGATGCCATCCAACGAGCGATTCCCAAGGCCCATTACCTCGATATCGAAGCCGACTGATCGGGTGGTACTGTGGCGTCGTTGATCAACTGCAGAGGCTTGGGGAAATCCTACGGTCCGCGGACTCTGTTCGACGGGTTGGATCTGACCATCGCCGAGGGTGACCGCGTCGGCATCATCGGGCCCAACGGGGCCGGTAAGACCACGCTTCTCAATATACTGATTGGAGAGGACGAGGCGGATACCGGCATCGTGCACCGGCGCAAAGGGCTCCGGCTGGCAATGGTGCCTCAGGATCCGCAATTCGACCTCGCTGAGAGCGTGTTGACCGTCGTGACCCGAGCCGCCCGGCTTCGCCCCGGTCCGGGAGAGACCGCTGTCGAAATAGAGGTTCGAGCCAAGATCGTGATGGAACGAATGGGCTTCTCCGATGTGAACGTTTCAATCGGTACATTGTCGGGAGGATGGCGGAAGCGGGTCGCGGTTGCGGCGGCTCTTGCCTCCGGTCCGGAATTATTGTTGCTTGACGAACCGACCAATCATCTCGATCTCGAAGGCATGCTCCATCTGGAACGGTTGCTGACCTCCGAGCGCCTGGCCTTCGTCCTGATCAGCCACGACCGGGTGTTTCTCGACCGAACTGTAACGCGGATACTCGAAGTCGCGCCGCAGTACCCCGGCGGTGTGTTCGCGGCCGAGGGCTCCTACAGCGGATTCCTCCACAAGAGAGAGGCCTTTTTGACCGCTCGAGCGCAGTACCGAGAAGGCCTGGCCAACCGGGTGCGGCGAGAGTTGGAATGGCTCGGAAGGGGGCCGAAGGCCAGAACCACCAAGGCTCAGGCCAGGATCGATGCGGCGGAGGAACTCCAGGAGGAACTGCGGGGCATCGATCAGACGACTGCCGGGAAGGCCCAGGGCATCGAATTGACGGGTTCCGGGCGCAAGACCAAACGACTGTTGGCGGCCACCGACATTTCGAAGAGCCTGGGAGGGAAAGAGCTGTTCTCCGGACTGGACGTATTGCTGAGGCCCGGGCAGTGCCTGGGTGTTGTCGGGGCCAACGGAAGCGGCAAGAGCACCTTGTTAAAGGTGTTTGCCGGAGAGATCGAAGTGGACGAGGGATCGCTTCGACTGGCGGATGGGTTGCGGACCGTCTATTTCGACCAGAATCGGGAGCAGCTCGATCCCCGGATGCCTTTGAGGCGCGCCCTGGCCGAGCTGTCCGATACGGTGATCTATCGAGGGAATCCCGTTCACGTCGTCACCTGGGCGAAGAGGTTCCTTTTCAGCGCAGACCAGCTGGACCTGCCCTTGTCAGAGTTGTCAGGAGGAGAAAAGGCGCGAGTGCACATCGCCCGTTTGATGTTGCGCCCCGCCGACCTGCTGATCCTCGACGAGCCGACCAACGATTTGGACATTCCCACCCTCGAAGTGCTTGAGGAGAGCCTGGCAGACTTTCCCGGCGCCCTGGTTCTGGTGACCCACGACCGGCTCCTAATGGATCGAGTCGCGACGGTTCTGCTGGGGCTGGGCGGCCGGGGCGGGGCGACCTTTTTCGCCGATGTCGCTCAGTGGGAAGAAACGGTCTCCACAGCTCGGCAGAAAACCACCCGGAAGGGAAGAATCAGCGGGCCGCGCGGAAAGAAGAAAAAATCGGGCCTTTCCTACCTCGAAAAGCGGGAGTACGAAAGTATCGAAGAGGCGATCGCGGCCGCCGAGCGAGATGTTGAGGGGTTGGTGGCTCGTTTGCAGGATCCGACCGTTGTTTCGGATGCCCACAAGGCGCACGAGGCCTTCGAGGCCCACAACGAAGCCCAACTCAGACTGGAGCAACTCTTCGACCGCTGGGCCGAGTTGGAGGAGAAGAAAGACCAAGAGTGAAGCGTGAAAAGGGAAGAGGTTTCAGGGGGCTTATTCAGGGGTTGTCGTAGGTGGCCTGGACGTTCTCGAACAGATCGCCGAGAGGAGCGCCGTCAATGAACATATGGTTGACGGCGAGGCCCACCGGGGCCAGAAGGTGGTTGCCGTCACGGCGGAACTTGCCAAAAGCGATGTTGGGCCGGGCGTCTGAAAAATCGCTGGTGGAGGCGTGGGTCATGCCTGTGAATGGGACACCGGGCAGAGATGTGAAGAGTAGGTGGTTGGTCTCTTCGGGCTCGTCCAGGGTCCAGTGTTGCTGAGCTGCCTGGACGGCTTCCTGGGCTCGCGTCATGAAGATTTCCGGATCCGCGTCGTAGGCCATGTAGGCAAAGCTGAAAAGGCCTCCCGGTGCGGGCACGATGGCCGACAGATCAAGATGGTCGTAGAGGATGATCCGGCCGTCTTTGAGGCGATAGCGGAAGTCTTCCAGGGGTTGGACCGCCCTCGTAAATAGGTAGCAAAGGGTGAGGTAGACAGGGTAGCCGTGGTCGTCAGCGAAGGTCTTGACGTGGGTGATGTCGAGGTCGAAGGTGATCGAATAGAAGGGGTTGGCGAAATCCTTGAAAAAATCGAAATTCTTCTGCCGGTAGTAGTCTTTCACGACCGTAAAGGCCATCAGCCCCGCCTCCCTGTCCGCATCATACCTGTAGTTTCTGCTACCGGTCGTGAGCCACGATCAGGAGATTCAGGAATTTCTGGATTTTTGCCCCGTGATCTTGGCGCTCCAGACCTTGCCGACGACTCCTCCGAGCTGTGCGTCGAGCAGATCGGCCGGGACTCCGAGGGCCGCCAGGTCACTGCCGACCATGCCGCGGAGCTGGGTCTCGTCGTAGACCAGCCGTTCGGTGACCTCGAGGCCATCCAGGCCGGCGGTCGTCAGACCGGCGAGGTATTGTTCCTCCGAAATAGCGCCGCCGATACAGGCGGAGTAGGCGGTGGCGAGGTTCCTGATGTCGTCGGGGAGGTCCTGAGCGACGATGTCGGAGACCGAGAAGCGTCCGCCGGGCTTGAGGACCCGGGCGATCTCGGAGAAGACCTTTTCTTTCTGGGGAGACAAATTGATGACGCAGTTGGAGATCACCCAGTCGACGGAGGCGTCTTCGACCGGGAGATCCTCGATCATGCCCTTGCGCACCTCGACGTTATCGGCGCCGGCCCGGTTGATGTTGTCGCGTGCGACCTTGATCATTTCGTCCGTCATGTCGATACCGATGACCCTGCCCTCGGGGCCGACCTTGCGGCTCGCCAGCAGCAGGTCGAAACCGGCTCCGGAGCCGAGGTCGAGTACCGTTTGGCCCTCCTTGACCCCGGCAAATGCGAGGGGGTTTCCGCAACCGAAGGACGATTGGGCCGCGTCCGAGTACTCGCCCGTTTCGCCGTCGCTGTAGCCGGCTGTCTGCGCAGCGATGCCGACGGGGAGCGTGTTCGAACAGCAGGCGTTGCCGCTCTCCTTGACGCTGAGTGTGACTGCGTTTGCGTAGGCCTTGCTGACCTGGGCTCGAACGGCGTCCTTGTCGTCCGGAATTGTTTCGGCGACCGGCGAACCGGCACAACAGCTGGATTTCAGGGTTTTTTCCTGGCTCATTCTTCCTCCGCACAACAGTCTGTTCTACAAGATTCCAGCGAATCGGCGAGGCCCCGCAGAAGGGCGATGACGTCGTCGGCCTGCAGGCGGTACCGCACTTCGCGCCCGTCCTTTTCCGCCTGGACCAGGCCGGCCAGCCGGAGTTGCCGCAGGTGACGTGAAACACCCGAAAGGTGGATGCCGCAGCAGTCTTTGATCTCGGAAACCGTCATCGCGCTACCGGCGACGGCGATGCGGGCCAGGACGGCCAAACGAGTTTCGTCGGCCAGGGCCTTGAAGACTTCCGGCCGGAGCCACGATTGGATTGCCTGGGCCTGCAATATGCCGTTCATGAATCGACAATAGCATGATTGCGCAAGAATGCAAACACAATTCGACCCGGTCTGAGTATTTTCCAAGAACTGCTACAGCGACACTCCCCAAATACCGGTCCGCTCCCAAATTATGATAGGGTCCGCGTTCGGCCCGGGCTGCCCGCGCTTTGCGACGCCCATTTGTTGTCGATAACTCTTTTTGCCCTGGAGGGCCAGTGATGATGCGTTCCATTCAATTCGTTGTTCTTTTGACACTCCTTTTTTCCGCGACTGTGGCGTTGGCACAGGCGCCGACGACCCCTCCTGACCAGGTTGTTGTCACCGTCAACGGCGACCCCGTGTACGCAGGGGAGGTCCAGATGGCGGCCCAACAGATGGCACAGACCATGGCAGCATCGGGCCAACAGGTAGATCCTCAAAGGATCGGCGCTGCCGCGATGCAGCAGATGGTGGACGGCATGTTGCTGGTGCAAGAAGCCAGACGGCGGGAATTCACGGTTGACCCGGCCATCGTCAAAACCAGTGTAGAAAAGGCGGAAGCCAGTGCCGGTGGCGCCGAAGAACTGGATGTGACTCTGGAGCAGCAGGGCATGGACCGAGGGCGGCTCAAGGAGCTGATCGAGGATGCCGACCTTGTCAACCAACTTCTCAAGCAACTCGGCGCCGGCGTCGAGGTCTCCGATGAGCAGGTATCGGCCTTCTATTCAGAAAATCCGACGTTTTTCGAAGCGGCCGAGGAGATCAGCGCGCGCCACATCCTGTTCAAGGTGGAGTCTGGTGCCGATGACGAGACCAAGGCCGCGGCCAAGGCCAAGGCTGAAGCGGCCCGAAAGCGTGCGCTTGCGGGTGAGGATTTTGCCACGCTGGCCACCGAGCTTTCCGAAGGCCCCAGCGGTCCGAAAGGCGGAGACCTTGGCTTCTTTACCCGGGAGCGGATGGTGGCGCCGTTTGCTGACGCGGCCTTCGCCATGAAGCCGGGGGAAACCTCCGAGATCGTCGAAACCCGGTTCGGGTTCCACGTTATTCGGGTCGAGGACCGCCGCGATGCTCGGACGGTGCCGCTCGAAGAGGTGCGGGACCGGATTCGTCAGGGTCTGACACAAGAAGGGCAGGGGAAGCGGGTCGAGGAGCTGTTGGCCGGCCTTCGGGAGAAGGCTGAGATTGTTCCGGTCGGTTCAGCCGGCGCTGCTTCGTAGCGCACTTTTCATTTTCTGACATCGAGAAGGGCCTCCCGCGGGAGGCCCTTTTTTTGTTCGTTTGCTTCGGCTTTCGAATCAACTCAAGGTTCAGTGCCTATCACGCACCCTGGAAATTGACTTCCACCTGCTCCCAGTTGACGACTTCCACCAAGTGACCGAAGCCATGGAGCGAAAACCAGGCCCAACCGGAACCGAATCGGGTTGCCGCCGCCGTTGGGGCTGACCAGGGGGCAGAAGAACGAGAAGCCGCCAGATAAAGGCCCCGGCTTTTCAGCCGGGGCCTTGGTTGAGAGGGAAGGTTCAGTGGAGTTAGTCAACAGAATGGTGGCTGCCCGAGCTTCTCGGTCCATCGCCGGGGTCCCAGGGATCGTCCCCAGAGCAGGACTCCGAGTAGCTTCCGGACACGACCAGCTGCCCCGCGCCATCGAAGATTTGGACAATGTCGATTCCGGAAATTGGGCTCAGCTCATCGGGGATCGGCTCGTCGCCAGGGTTACCGAGGTTCAAGACCAGCACCAGGCTGTCCCTGCCGTAAATGGGCGCCATCTCACCGATATCGATGCCGTCTATTACAACGGAGTAGGTCGTTGCATCTTCTGCTTCCCAGAAGAAGACGAAAAGGCCTTCTTCGACTGCATGGCCGTTGATTGTGTTCATCCACCACCAGGAGTCTCCGCCATGTCCGTCGGCGTCATTACAAAGACCGGTAGCATCAGCCTCGTAGTCCCACTCCATGCTGCACGGTTCGGAGAACGAGCCGGCGACGATGACTGTTCCTTGGGCGTCGCGGATTTCAACGACATCGATGTTGGAGACCGGTTGAACGTCCTCGGGAAGAGGAACCTGTCCTGCGAAGATCGGATCGGAAGAGAAGTCAACCCAGAGGGAGCCGTCTCTATCGACATCAAACAACCCAAGATCGAATCCGTCGATGATGATTTGGTACGACGCGTCCGGCTCGAGCGGGAATGCCGCCACCATCAGTTGTTCGGTTCCGTCGTCCCAAGTAATCCAGCCGACTTCTCCCGCAGCCATATTCGCGGTGGCGGGGCAGAGCTGTGTGTAGCCCTCGTCAACTGGGACAGGGGGGTCCGGAATGTCGCCGCAGCCGTCGATGAAGCTGCCGGCAACAATGGGTGCGCCATCGGGAGAGACCAGTGAGACCTGATCGATCGAGGAAACCGGCTGGATCTCATCGGGGAGGGGCAAGAAGTCGCCGCCCTGCCCGGGGCCGCCTCCGCCCGAGGGATCGGACGAAAACTGCAGGAAGATGTCGCCCCGGTCAGAGGCGGTGAAAGCGCCGAGGTCGTGACCATCGACGATCAGGTTCAACGCGCTGTTGGGATCGAGTCCGAAGACATCGACGAAGAAGTTCTCGGTTCCGTCGTCCCAGACGGTCCAGCCTGTCATGCCGGATGCAAAAGATCCTGGATCGACGGGGCAGAGCTGTGTGTAGTCCTCGTCAACTGGGACTGGGGGGTCCGGAATGTCGTCGCAGCCGTCGATGAAGCTGCCTGCAACAATGGGTGCTCCGTCGGGAGAGACCAGCGAGACCTGGTCGATCGAAGAGACCGGCCGGATTTCGTCCGGCAGTGGCAGGACATCCATTCCCGGGTTGCCGCCGTGTCCGCCGTTGGGATTGGAGGAGAACCAGAGGTTGATCTCGCCCCGGTCGGAGGCGGTGAAGGCGCCGAGGTCGTGGCCGTCGACGATCAGGTTCCAGGTGCTCAGAGGTTGGAGTTCATAGACGCCGACGAAGAAGTCTTCGGTGCCATCGTCCCAGACGACCCAGCCGGTTTCACCGGCGGCGAAAGAACCAGGATCAACGGGACAGAGGTTGGTAAAATCCTCATCGAGCGGTACGGGCGGGTCGGGCAGATCGTCGCAGCCGTCGATGAAGCTGCCGGCAACAATGGGTGCTCCATCGGGAGAGACCAGAGAGACCTGGTCGATCGAGGAGACTGGTCGGATTTCCGAGGGGAGATCCAGGATGTCGCCGCCGTGATTGGAGGAGAACCACAGGTTGAGATCCCCTCGCTCGGAGGCGGTGAAGGCGCCGAGGTCGTGACTGTCGACGATCAAGGTCAAGGTTTCGAAGGGCTCGAGTCCCATGGCGCTGACGTAGAAATCCTCAGTTCCGTCGTCCCAGATGACCCAACCGCTTTCGCCGAACGCAAACGTTCCGGGGTCAACGGGACAGAGAGCGGTGTAGCTCTCATCGACCGGAACAGGTGGATCAATCCAGTCACATTCCTCGCCATCAACACCGGACCCCAAGACAACGTCGCCTGAAATCAGGTCAACTGTCTCTACTTGGTCAAGGGGAGGCGCATTCGGCGGGAACGGAAGTTCATCCCCAAGTGGATCCGTAGAGAATGTTACGAAAAAATCTCCTCGGGGGCCAGTCGGGGCGGTTCCGATCAAAATGGCATCGAAGGCCACATCGACGAGAATGTCTGGAGGCAGCTCGAAGGCTGAAACCATGGCGACCTGTATGCCGTCGGCCCAGGTGATCCAGTCCATGGAACCAATCATCGTATTGGTATCACTGCCGCAGATGAAGATCGAACCGCTTCCGGTCGGCGGATCACCACCACCGCCACCCCCATCGGTGCAGGGGTCGTCAAAGTTTCCGAAAAGAACGGGGGCCTGGTCAGGTCCGATAATAAGGACCTCGCTGATGTCGGTTACTGGGATAAGTTCCGGAGGGATGGGGGCATTGGTGCCCGGGACATTGCCGGCTTGGAACATGAAGTAACCGCGTGGGTCAACCATGGCGGAGCCGACCGGGACTCCGTCTGCGATAACCATCAGCTCGACTGATGCCGGGAGGCCCCAGCCTTCAGCGATGAAGAGTTGGACGTCGCCGTAGGCTGTTACCGTAGCCAGTCCTTCAGCCGTTTGGTCATCGGCGCACAAAGGAGTTGTTTCGGTCTGCTCGCTCTTCGCGTGATCGGGTCGGGAGTAACCGATGAGACCGGTCGCGAGATTGACGACCGTCAGACCGCTGAGACCCGAGGCAAAGGGCCGTCCAGAATTTCGAACCATCACCGATCCTTCGACCTGAATTCGGTCAGTGATCCGTGCAGAGTAGAGACCGTTTGAGTCTCCGGAAAACGCGTAGATCGGCGTTTGCCCAGCGAGGATCATGTACCGCGACTCGGGGGTGAGGCCGACGGCGTCGATCTGGAGGAATCCACCTTCAGATCCTCCCCGGACAAGGCGAAGGGCGCCGGTTTCCAAATGGATCACGGCCCCTTCGATCGCCACAGTCGTCGAAGTCCGGGTAGTGACCACCATGGCATTTTGTTGGGAAAGGCTGCCCTCAAGCCTGGGCTGGATACCTGCCCCCGCTTGGCCTGTGAGAGCCATGATTGTAAGAAAGACCACAAAGTTCAGGATCGTTCGGTTCCGAGTTTTCATCTCGAACCTCCTTTCGATTTGGTTCAGATGTCGGTTCAATCCGGGTTTTGATACGGAAGAATTTCGAGATTTGTGACTACAGTCACCTCGGAGTGCATTTGGCGCTATTGGATATTATTTATAATTTGGAAAGAGACTCTTGAGCCTGTTTGTGGCTATTCCCAGGTTTTTGCATGCCCAAGCTGACAGCTGACAGCTGACAGCTTAGTCAGTCAGTGGGGGCTGGCGGTCCGCGATCTGGAAGACGGCGTCACCACTGGTATTGTCTACACGGGAAGAATACGCGATGAAACGGGCGTTTGATCCCGGCGCGGCCGAGACATTCAGGCGCAATCCCGAGGGGTGGTCCGCGGCGTCGATGGCGTGCAACACTCTGTTGATCTGTTGGTGGGAAAAGGGTGGCAAGGTCAATCGAATGGGATTGCCCACAGGGGATGTGCCGTCGAAAGCCGACAGGTCCACCTCGAGCACGACCCCAGACACGTTACAGATGCCGAGATTCGTGCGGAACCCATCATTTTCGACGAGAGAAAAAAGATAGGCGATATCGGCGTTGGGATCCAGACCGGGCGCCTCATCGTCGCCCAATCCCCAGTCTGCCGGTACGGCGGGCACTTTCTGCCCAAACGTGCCGACGGCACTCCCGGTGTTCGTAATGTAGGAGTGAGCGATGATGTTCTCGGAGGCGATTAGATCCACGGAACCGAGGGCCGCTTCATTTTCAAAAGTCTCCAGGAGAAGGTCCTCGATAACGAGCACGCTGCGGGCGGGAATGAAGGCCTGAGCCGACGCCGAAGGAGTCGTGTTGTCCATCCCCGACCGGTTGAAGTAGAGAGCTACTTGGGCTTCCTGGACACCGGTATTGAAGATTTCGAGTGATGTCACCCATTCAGTTCCCGCAGCACCTGGCCCGCGACCAACAACGGGAATAACGAGGTCGTTCGATGCCATGGAAGGAACGTTGAACGACCGTGTCGTGGACGCAAACACGGCCGGCACACCGGTTTGGTTTCGAAAGACATCAGAGAGAGAGGTACCGACGTCGCCATCGGCTTCGAGCGCAAGCCCCGAGGCGCTTCTGTCGACACAATTGGTGTCGGGGCAGTAGCAGCCGATGATGTCGTTCCTGGAAACGGGAATGGAACACCGAAAGGTCCCAATTTCTCCCGGAGGCAACGTGACCAACGGCGATGTTCCGACCAGAACCAGTCGGTTTCCCTCCGGCCGAAAGACCTTGAGCATGGCCCTGCCACCGTTGGTTGAATAGGCTCGCCAATACTTGAGGGTGCCCGAAGTCGAGACACGGCGTTCGTCGTCCAGGAGAGTGATTCCTCCGGAAGAAGGCGTGCCGGGCTCTGGGGTGACGCCGGCACTCTGGGCAGTAGCAGGCGGGGCGCAAAAGACCGAGACAACAAACGCCGCAGCGAAAACGCATAACGTGAGATTGATTGATTTCATGCTCAGTCCTCCGGGCCGTGCATTTTACAGGGTGCTGTCCTGGAGGCCGCGAGATTCCGTATGTTGAGGTATTGGCTCATTGCGGTCCGTCCGGGATCAGGTTGACAGCGTTTCCCGCATGCAACAAGAATTGAAGGTCATCTTCCGGATCAGCGGCAGCCGCTCCCTGAGTCAATGCAGCGCTGATCTGATCGGGTGTGAGGTAGGGGTTGATCGAACGCATCAACGCAGCCGTACCGCTGACGAGGGGCGCCGCCATGGATGTTCCGGACCAGATTCCGAATTGGGCTCCAAGGCCGGCACTGTACAAATCGACGCCCGGTGCACCCAGCGTGATATCCCCGCCGCGGTTACTGAAATCTGCCAGTCGGAGGTCGCCATCGACTGCCGCAACGGCGAGAACCCGGTTGTCGCTCGCCGGGAAAGGAAGGGTCGAAAGACCGTTGTTGCCGGCGCCGGAGACCAAGACCACACCGCGACGGGACGCCTCCATCAAGATTCGGTCGAGGATTCGGGAACGGTCAGGGTAGGCGAAAGACATGTTGATGACGTCTGCGCCCCGGTCGATTGCCAGCAGAACAGCCCGGCTGATGTCAAAGGTGGATCCGCGCCCGTCGTCGTTGAGTACCCGAAAGGGGAGGATCGATGTTGCGGGCGCGGCCAGCAAGACCAGTCCGGAAACGAAAGTGCCATGCCCGGCGCCTTCGTCGATTTCGTCGTCATCG
>DAOWGJ010000183.1 GCA_030637505.1 Holophagae bacterium | reverse complement strand
TGGGAAGTCTGCCGGAGGGAAAAGCTGTGTACGGCACGTCCCGATTTGGGGTTTTGGGCACTCTCGGGTCTTGACGTCGGCGTTGGCTGAGACTCGAGTGCTGGCGCCCTCGCCGAGCGTTGCCCCACACGGCTTTCCCCGCAACAGAGACTCCGACGGGAGGTCTGCCGGGGGGGAGAAGCCGTGTACGGCACGCGCCGCCCGAGAGGGGCGCTCGTGGTATTTGAGTTGGTCGTTGGCTTTGGCGGCAGCGACCGCGTCAGCGGCCGCGACTGGGACGGGTTGAGCGACCTCTACGGATGAGGTGTTATGGCTGTGATTTTGATCTCTTGTTTGCTTACACCGTGCACAGACGGAGCATCTCGACCAGCGCCGTCGCGGCTTTCTCCATATCGCTGATGGCGACACATTCGTTGGTCGAGTGCTCGTTTTGGGCGCCGATGCCTACGACTGCCATCTCGATGCCCTTGTTGTTGTAGATGGAGGCATCGGTGAAACCGGTGATCAAAACACAGTCAGCCTCAATGCCCACATGGCGCAGACCCTCCTTGGCGATTCGTACGCACTGAGCATCTTCCGAGATCTGCACTGCCTTGCAGAGGTTGTCAGTTCTAATCTCGACCTCGGCTCCAAATTCCCCGACCTTCTCACGGATGATGTGTTCCATCTCTTCGGCCAAAACCACCGCTTTGTCGTGGTCGGCGGAACGGCACTCGGCCAAAAATGTGGCGCGCTCGGGCACACCGTTTCGGATGATACCGCCTTCGATCACGCCGACGTTGGCAGTCGACTCATGATCGAGACGACCGAGGCGCAAGGCTGCGATTGCCGCGGAAGCGGCCTGAATGGCGTTGATGCCCTTCTCCGGCTCCATGCCCGCATGAGCAGCTTTGCCGGTCACTTCGACGTCGATAGCGAAGTACGAGGGCCCGCCGATGACAATGGTATCGAGGGTGTCGTTGTCCATCAGAAATCCCATGCGGGCAGAGATCCGAGAAAAGTCCATGTTCTTGACGCCGAAGAGGCCGATTTCTTCCTGCCGGCTAACGGCCAATTCAACAGGAGGCATGACCTCGGCCCTTCGCAAAGCCTCGAAAATCTCGGCGATGCCGGCTTTGTCGTCAGCCCCGAGGATCGTGTTCCCTTTGGAGCGGATGACGCCGTCGATGATCACCGGTTCGATACCAACGCCGGGTTTCACGGTGTCGGCATGGCAGGACAGCAGAACGGCCTTCTTGCCCTGGGCGCCTCTCGCCTCGAAACGGGCCATCAAATTGCCGTAATCATCAAGAGAGGCATCGCCACCGAGTTCGGCGCATGCCGTCAGCAAATATTCCATCATTCCGGATTCGTTGCCCGACTCGGAATCGATCTGTACCATTTCCAGAAATTGCTTGATCATGCGGTCAGACATTCGGACCTCCATGAGGGCACTCTACCATTGGCTATTCCTCCGCTTGAACGAAGGTCCTGCCCGCTGACGCGGCGGATTGTAGGGGCACGCCGTGCCCCTACGGGCTATCCCAACGCCTCGATTTCACTGCCCAGTTCTTCCCATTCCACCGTCAGGCGTTCGACCTCGGACTTGAGGGTGTCGCGGTCGGCTGCCAGTCGTTTGATCTCGGTGTCGTCCCTGGTGTCATAGAAATCGGGCCGGCAGAAGAGGGCGTCGAGATTTCCGATCTTTTTCTCGGCCTCCTCAATCGCGCTTTCGACGACGCCGAGCCTCAGCTCGAGATCCTTCCGGCGTTTGAGCCGTTGCTTTTCGTCATCGATCGGTTGCCCCTGGTTACCGTTCTTGCGGTTCTTCTTTTGCTTCTTGTCCTCTCGGGCCTTCTTCAGCACTGCACGGGAGTCCAGGTGGTCGTCGCCGCAGCGTTCCAGGTACTCCTCGTAGGAGCCCCTGAAGTCGTTCATGCCGTCAGGAGTGATTTCGAGGATGCGGTTGGCCAGGCGGGAGACGAACCAGCGGTCGTGCGAGACCAGGATGGTCGTTCCATCGTAGGCCTCGAGGGCTTCGACCAGGGCTTCGATCGCTTCGAGGTCGAGATGGTTGGTGGGTTCGTCGAGGACCAGAACATTAGGTTCGTCGACCGAGAGGCGGGCGAAGATCAGGCGGGTGGCTTCACCGCCCGAGAGAGCGCCGAGTTTTTTCTCGACCTCTTCTCGCGAAAAGAGCACACGGCCCAGGCGCCCCCGGACCCAACCGGTGTCGCGGCCTGCGGCCGCCTCGCCGAGGAAGCCCTCGACCGTGCCCGTACGGTCTCCAAAGATGTCGTGGTGATCCTGGGCAAAGTAGCCGGGATGGGTCTCATGGCCCCAGAGGACCTCGCCGGAATCAGCGGGGATGATATTCATCAGGATCTTGAGCAGGGTCGATTTGCCGATGCCGTTGGGTCCGATGATGGCCAGGCGGTCACCACGGCGGATCGTGAGATCGACCCCCTTGAGAACCTGATTGTCGCCATAGGCCTTGTCCAGTCCCTCGATCTCGAGCACGGTCTTGCCGCTGGGACGGCGTTGGGCGAAACCAAATTTCGGATGGCGTCTCGATGACGGCGCCAGTTGCTCGAGGTCGATGCGCTCTATCGCCTTGAGTTTGCTTTGGGCCTGACGGGCCTTGGTCGCCTTGGCACGAAATCTCTCGACGAAGGCCTTGTTCTGGGCGATTTGTTTCTCCCTCTTGGAAATCTCGGACTCTTTACGATTACGATTGGAGACCTTGGCTTCCTCGAAGCGTCGGTAATTGCCGGTGTAGGGGGTGATGGTTCGGTAATCGACATCGAGGATATGGGTGCAGACGGTGTTGAGGAAACGGTGGTCGTGGGAGATCACCAGGGCGCAGCCCGGATAGTCCACCAGAAAGGTTTCGAGCCACCGGATCGAGAGGATGTCAAGGTGGTTGGTCGGCTCGTCCAGCAGTAAACAACCGGGGTTGGAGGCCAGGGTCTGTGCCAGAAGTACGCGAAACTTGAATCCGCCGGACAGGGTCGACAGCGGCAGCCGATGCTGAGATGTGGGAATGCCGAGGCCTTCGAGGATCTCTGCGCAGCGCGCCTCGAATGCGTAGCCGTCGTGTGAGAGGATGAGATCCTCCAGATCGCCGTAGCGGTCGGCATCGAAGGGCTCAGTGGCCAGTACAACCTCCTTTTCCTCCATCGCCTGCCACAGGCCCTGGTGGCCCATCATCGCGACTTCGAGAATCGGTGTGTTCTCGTACTCGAAATGGTCCTGCTTGAGCACGCCCAGCGTCAGGCTTCGGGGCATGGCCACCTTGCCCGAACTGGCTTCTTCGTCGCCGATGATAATGCGCAGCAGCGTCGACTTGCCGGAGCCGTTGGCCCCAACCAGGCCGTACCGGTTTCCGGGGTCGAGCTGGAGGTTGACGTTTTCGAACAGGTTTTGAGGCCCGAATTGCTTGGAAATATCGGTCAGCGTAATCATGGCCAAGCAGGATAGCGGATTCCGGTCTCGGTCGCTGAGGTTGGCGACGATCTGTGATGCCGTGGCCAACCGACGTATAATGGGATCGATGCTTTCACGGGAGAATCAGATGCGAATAGTCATGTTGGTAGTTGTTTCTTTGGCTCTTGCCATGCCTTTGTCGGCCGGTGAGGCAGATCCGCTTCTCGGGCTGTGGGCAACCCCAGCCGAGGACGAGGGCGGTCAGGCTCACGTTGAGATTGTCCGCAAGGGGGATGGCTACAGCGGACGACTGGTGTGGTTGGTCGAACCGGTGTACGGCACGGGTGACAAGAAGGGGATGGACGGGCAGGCCAAGATTGACCGGGAAAACCCCGATCCGGCCCTGAGGTCCAGGCCGACCCTTGGGCTGGTGATCCTCGAAGGCTTCGTCCGGTCGGGCACGAACAAGTGGACCGAAGGCACGATCTACGATCCCAATGACGGCAAGACCTACCGCTGCAAGATGCATCTCAAGGGGGAGCGTCTCAAGGTGCGCGGGTACATTGGCATTTCCCTCTTCGGCCGAAACACGGTCTGGACTCGAGTTCCGGCCGGGACTCCGGCGGGGAAGTAGAGATCGAGGGAGGCTGAGTGTTGAACGTCCTCCATGAGTTTCTGGAGTTCATCGAGGTTTCGAGGCCTCAGCCGATCGAGGAACTCCTGCGGCGAGTGTTGCTGAAGAGCCGCCGGGTGACAGGCGCCGAGGCGGGTACGATCTTTCTCGTGCGCGGCCGTGGTGCGACGCGTCGTCTCGAGGCATCGAATGCACAAAATGATGTCGTGCCGCTGGAACCGGCGCAGTTCGTCGTGCCGGTCAGACAGTCGTCGATTGCGGGCTTTACCGCGATCACCGGAGAAACGGTATTCGTCGATGATCTGTACGATATTCCGGCCGATGTTCCCTACACCTTCGACCCCAGTTTCGACCTCAACCTCGGTTACTGCAGCCGCTCAATGCTGTCCTTTCCCCTGCTCAACCATGACCGACGGGTGATCGGTGTCGTTCAACTGATCAACCGCAGGGGCCTCGACGGTGAGGGGCCCTTGCCATTCGAGGCGGAGCAGGCCGATTTGATCGTGCCATTCAACCACATCGTCGGGTCGGCGATCGAGCGTGCGGATATGACAGGGAGGATCGAGGCTCAGAACGTCAGGTTGAAGAAACGCAACGCACAACTCAAGGAACAACGCGAGAAGATTGCCGCCCTCAAGGATCAGACGGAAGAAGCCTTCCAGCTGTCGATCAGTCTGCTTGCGCTGGCGGCGGAAGTGCACGACGAGGACACCGCTCGCCACGTCCAGAGGGTCAATGAGTACTCCTTTTTTCTTGCAGGTGTCCTCGGTGCATCGACGGCATTCTGTGACGAGATCCGGTACTCCGCCCAGCTGCACGACGTTGGCAAGATGAGCGTCGATATGGCAATTCTGCGCAAAAAGGGGCCGTTGACCGATAAAGAACGGGACGAGATGAAAAAGCATCCGGTCTACGGCTATCGAATTCTCTCGGCTTCTGATCGTCTCCGGATGGCTGGGGAAATTGCGCTCAACCACCACGAACGATGGGACGGGCACGGATATCCCCACGGTCGCCAGGGGCTGGATATTCCCCTGGCTGCCCGGATCGTGGCGGTTGGGGATATCTACGATGCTTTGCGGTCGCTCAGGCCCTACAAGCCGGGGTTCGACCATGAGACGACGCGGAGGATCCTGCTCGAAGGGGACGACCGGATGAAGGTCGAGGGGTTGTTCGATCCCCAGGTCATCGAGGCTTTTGCCGAGCATCACCGGGGATTCGACGAGATTTGGGAGCGGCTGACGGGTTGAGCGTTCCGTCAGGCGCACCAATTGATGTATCAGCGCATGGGTCGGTCTTTGATGTCCCGGACCATACCTCAGTCAAGCCCGCCCTTCTCACCAGTTTTCGTCGCGAGGTGCGGGAGACGTGGTGAGGTTCGGTGTATTCGCAGATTGAGCGAATGAGGCGTACTTGACAGTACGTAGGGACATCGCGCATCGCCCGAAGGGCGATCACGGCGAAGCCGTGGAGGTCGCGAAGCGACCAGCGTGGGCTGGATTGAGCGAGATCAAGAAAACGCCGAAGATAGGGACCCGTTCTGGGACAATTTCATTCCCAGAATGGGCGTCTGCGTATTTTGCTCCGTAGCAGATCACTGGTGAGAAGGTCGGGCTAGCCGCGAAAAGCGCCCTGAAACATCATCAGTCTTGAACTGACAACTCCAAATCTCTCGGTGGCCCCCAGCCATGGTAGAGTCGAGCCGAATTGGAAAAGGTAACCACTGTCACTGTCCCTGATGCTGCGTCCCCGCCGGACGCCGGAGACGGTCGGTAAGGGGGAGGTAGGAGTGAAGCGAGGAATCATTATCATCGCTCTGGCGGCCGTTCCCGTCTTCGCAGACGACGTCTATCTGCGGGGGGGCGGCCAGATCACGGGCGAGATCATCCGGCGGTCGGAAGACTCGGTGACGGTCGATATCGGCGGGGGGACCATGACGGCGAAGATGTCGAGCGTTGTTCGCATCGAAGAGAGCATCTCTCCACTCCAGGAGTACCGGGCGCGAGCTGAGAACATTCCCGCCGGCGACTCCGAGGCATGGCGTGAACTGGCACAGTGGGCAACGGGCCGAGCGCTCTCGAGCCAGGCATCGAACGCATACTCGCAGGTGGTCGTGATCCTGCCGGACGATGAGGAAGCGAACCGCGCGCTCGGCCGGGTCCAGCTCGGCGGGAAATGGGTCAGCGAGGAGGACAGCTATCGTGCACAAGGCTACGTGGAGTTCGAGGGCGTGTGGATGACCCCGGGCGAGCGGCAAGCGATTCTCGAACATCGGCGGGTCCGGGAGATGGAAAATCGCCGGGAGAATCAGGCCGCGATCCAGGCCATTGAGGCCGAGCAGCAGGCGGAGAAAAAGCGGGAGGCGGCAGAGCGCGAGGAGGCTCGACGCAACGACTCGGTTCACTGGGGCTGGGGGGCCGGCCCGAGGTTCTGGCCGACTGCGTCAAAACCGTTGCCAAAAAACCCGGCCGACCAGTCGGGAGTGTGGCAATGAATCAGGAGGCATCCATGAGCCGATATTTGAAAATGCTCCCAGTTGCTGCCGTGCTTTTCGCGGCGTGCTCCTCACCCTCGCCGGTCGACGAGATCGTAGCTTCGAATATCGAGGCCCGTGGAGGCAGCCAGCGAATCCAGGCTCTGCAGTCGATCCGACAGACCGCGTCAGTGACTGCCAGCGGCGGAAGAGTCGCCCGGCTGGTCCGCGAAATCAAGCGGCCCGGTCTTTTCCGGCTCGAGTTCTCCTCCCAGGGGACGAAGAGTGTTTTCGCACACGATGGCGAGGCCGGCTGGCAGGTCGCGCCTCTGCAGGGCCAGTTCGAACCGCAGGCGACCACGGCGGAAAATGATGCGGCGGCAGGGGTCGACCAGCGCGACGTCGAAGGCCCTCTGGTCGATTGGCGCGAGAAGGGGCACGTGGTCGAGCTTCTCGGCCGTGAGACGCTTCCCGGCGGAGAGGCCTTCAAACTCAAGTTGACGCTCAAGGACGGTGCGATCCGCTACGACTATGTCGACGTCGCCTCGCGCCTGATCGTCCGCACCGACGTCAGGCGAATAATGGAGGGGCGTCCCGTTCAGCTGGAGGCCATGTTCTCGGACTTTCGGGAGGCGGAGGGGCTCGTCTTCCCGTACCTGATCGAGACCCACGTCAAGGACCGGCCCGAGGTCATCAGGATAGCCGTCGAAAAAATCGAGCTCAATCCCGATCTCGACGACGCGCGGTTCCGGCTTCCCCGGTAGCGCCTCTACCCCGGCCAAGCCGCCGGGCTCCGCAGGGGAAAGAGCACCCGCTGAGAACTGACAGCTTCTTCTACATTCCCGGGATGGCGCGCGATCGCACCGCTTTCAAGGTTTCCTCAAGCGCCTTGTCACGGGTCGCGGCGGCTTCTTCGAAGGGTACGGGAACGTCGGCGAATGGATCGGTCCGGGTCCTGACGGCCACGAGGAGCGCGAGGTTGTCGTACCAGGTGCCCATACGGTCGAGGGTCTGCCCGGCGGTGTACTCGACGAAGGGAAGATCATCGATGTGGGGCGGTGTCTCAGAAACCAGGGCCGCAACCTCTGAAGGACCGAGTAGGAGATCGGCCTCGAGATCTGCAGCGGACTGAATACCGCCGATGGCAAGGCTCTCGGCCAGTGCGGGGTCCTTCAACCTCTGCCAGTCGATTGTGATCGGCCCCTCTTCGACCTTGCCGGTGACCACGGTGAACTCGTTGGGCGTCGTGCGGTCATACCAGACGACGGTCTGGGGGAAGACCTCGTGAAAGGCGGAGAGGATGCGGAGAAAGCTCTCGGTGTCAAGCGAGTAGACCGGCAGCCACATCGAGGCAACGCCGCCGGGTTTGAGGTGTTCGCGGCACATCCGGAAGTACTCCAGGGTGTAGAGCGTGCCGTTGCCGGCGAAGACCGGATGGATCGAGTCGGACAGGATGGCGTCATATTTCTTGTCGGAGGCCATCAGGTAGTTTCTGCCGTCGTTGAGAATCGTCCGGACGCGGTTATCGTCCAAGACGTTGTGGTTGATGAAGCTGAACCAGTGGTTCGAGGCTGTCAGGACTCGCGGTGAGATTTCGACAACGTCGATGCGCTCCACTGGATGGCGAGAGACCGCCCAACAGGTGCCGCCGGAGCCGAATCCGACGTGGAGGATCTCCCGGGGGTTTTCGACCTGAAGCAAGGGAAGGTGGCCCTGCAGCTGTTGGACCTTCAAAAGGGCAGGGGAGGAGCCGGCGACGTTGGTACCGTTGAGTTCCAGCGAGAGCCATCGGGCGTCGGGGTCGCCGTACTCCTTGACGATGACCGTCGCGCCGATGTCCTCCTCCAGGGCCAACAGAACCTCGGAGTCCGAAATGTCGGTCACCGCTCGCCGGAGTACCCAGTCCCGCGGCAGCATGGTTCCAAACACGACCACGGCGATCAGGGCGAGGGATGCGACCATTGTGGTCGTCCGAGTCCGCCAGAGGGCCAACGCTACCACCAGGTGGATGACTGCCAGCAACAACAGGGTGCGTTGACAACCAATCAGGGGGACCAGAATGAACGGGGCTCCGACGGCGCCGACAATTGCCCCGAGCGTATTGGCCGTCGCAACGGCGCCGGCGTGCTGCCCGGGCGAGCGAGGCTTCGGGTCCGCTGCGACCGCCAGAGGGAACGAGGCGCCGAAGAGCAGGGTCACAGGAAGAAAGAGCAGGCCCACGGTCAACAGGAAGGCTGACTGCACACCGAAGAAGGAGTAGCTCAGCTTGAGTGTGGAGACCAGGACGACAAGGATGGACGAAGTGTGGCCGAGGGCCGCCAATTGTGCGACCAGGGCGATGGCGGCGGCCGCCTGAGTCAGAGCCAGGGCCCGGGTGGGGTTGGTGATCCCTCGAGCCAGAGCCTTGACGGCCAGGCTGCCCAGACCCAGGCCGAGCAGGTACACGCCCAGCAAAATTGCAAATGCGTAGACCCTGGAGCCCAGGTGGAGGACCAGAATCCGCACCCAGACCAACTCGGCGGCCAGGGCGGCGGCACCCATCAAGGCGACCAGGACCAGGTAGAAACCGGCGTTGCCGGATCGTTCCAGGACCCCGATCCGAGGTATCGGGGCTGTCGCCATGATCGAACGTTCGGCAACGATTGCCACGACCATCACCAGCAGGCACAGCACGGCCGCCATCGCCATTGTGCCGCTTTCTCCCAGGGTCGGCAGGGCCCAATAGGCGGTGGCGAAAACTCCAACAGCGGCGCCGAGGGTGTTGAGTCCGTAGAGTAATCCGGTCTTCTCGGCCAACCGCTCGCCCTGCAGGCGCTCGACCAGGAGCGGCAGGGTCAGCCCCATCAGCACGGTCGGCGGCAGGAGAACGATCGTCGCCAGGCCGAAACGCTGGGCAATGCCGAGGGACAGGGAAGCGCCCATGTCGTCGCCCAAGTGGGCGCCGAGGGCCAGGAGACCGCCGAGGATCGCCGGTGACGCCGCGTAGTAGGCGCCGATACCGCCTTCGGCGAGGCCGTAGACCAGGATGTGGCGCCGAATCCTCGGGGCAAGGCGGGCTCCGATCGCCGCGCCCAGGGCCATGCCGACCATCCACACGGTGACCGCGGCCGATGCGGCCCAGATCGTATTGCCCAGTACGAGGCCCAGCATTCGCATCCACACGACCTCCCCAACCAGGGCCGTTGCCCCGGAGAGAAAGAAGAGAAGGGGTATCAGTCGTTTCATCGGTTGTGGTTGGGGCCGATCACCGTCGGCGCCGTAGAAGGATTCTACACGGTCTAAAACAGGGCCGTCGAAGTCACAATGACAGTGACGCCGCCGCCGTCGTCCGGCACGGCGACATCAAGGCGCAGGACATTGGAGATACCAACATGGGTCATGTCGGCCAGCAGTCCGACGCCGGCATCAAACCGAATGCCGTCGGTATCGGGACCGAATCGGGCGCCCCATGTCTTCCCTGCATCGGCGAAGAGGACAATTCCGATGGAAAAGAGGCTGAGGAAGTCCTCTTTGAGCAGGGTTCTCCACTGGAGGTTGAACACCGCCCGGCCCGTGCCGTCGAAGGTGTCGGGATCCCATCCCCTGAGGCCTCTGTCGGCACCGAGAGTCAGCTGGTGTTCCCGGTCAAGGTCGATGCTGTCCTCGACCTTGAGGCGAAGCTGCCAACCGCGGGGTCCCAGTTGTGAGGCTGCAGCTTGAAAGCCGGTGACGACGTTGGCCGCGGATCCATCGTCCAGGCGGCCCGAGGTCCAGATATCGCCCATCAGGAGCCAACCGTTTTTTTGGACCCGGTGGCTCCAGGCCCCGTCGAGGACCAATCGAGGGATGTCGCCGCCAAACCCCGGCATGGAGACAGTCACGCCTGCTCTGAAACTGGAGCCGAAGGCGATGTCTTCCTGAGCGGAAAAGCCGCGAAAACCCGTCAGTACTCGGTAGCGGTCCTCCACCTGTTCGAAGGCCAGGCGTGGTCCGCTGATCGTGACGTCGTCAGGGGTGGGGAATGGGGTCGGGGAGGACTCCCACCGCCAATCCCTGAACTCTCTTTTGTCCAGGTGGAAGCCCAGACTGAGGCGGCGAATGGTCCTCTCGGGCGCCGGGAGGCGTGTGCCCCACCAAAGGCGGAGGAGACGAAAGTCGCGGTGCCCGCCGGCAACTTGCTCGCCCTCTCCGTACAGGTATTCGACCTGACGCCAGTGATTCCACTCGCCGCCCCAGGCTTTGGGTGTCGCCAGGGCGAAGAAGGGTCGCTCGGCCAGGAGTTCCTCACGTTGCCCGTCGGAAGAGTTGGCAAAGAGGAGTCGGCCCCGCCACCGCGACCCGAAGAGGTTGGGATCGGAGTAGATGTAGGTCCAGGTCGACCGTTCGTGGTCCTTCTGGTATTCCAATTTCATGCCGCGTCCCCAACCGAGGAAGTTTTTCTCATCGAACTCGAGTGAGAAGGCTTTCCTGGAACCCTGGATGCCGAATTTGACCCCGACTTGCAGGGTCCACTTGTCGTGGGTCCGAATTCTGACGATGACACCCTCGGCTTCGGGATAGGCTTCGATGAAGACAGGGTTGAGGAAGTCCAATGACCGAAGGATTCGGGCGCTTTCCGCGGCGACTGCCGGATCCCAGGGGTCCCCCTCGGAGAACAAGACCATTGACCGGATGAAGGTCTCGCGGGTTGTGATGTGAATGGCGTTGGCCCAACGGTAGGGCCAGGACGAGGTGGCGGGATCCGAGGTGTCGAAAACGTTCGACTGGTGATATTCGATCCGGAGGATGGGTCGTCCGCTGAGATTGTCTTCGGCCGTTTCCTCGGAAAACGCAGAGGGACAGACAACGACAATGATGATTCCCATCATCAGGGCCAATCGTATCCGACGGTTGGTGCGCAGGATGCGTATCGACCGTTGAGCCCCTCCTTGCCGCAAGAAATATTGTTCAATCAAACAAGACCCCATTTGACCTGGTGTACGAATACCGACCTGAACATGCCCAGCATGATCATAGGTGGAAATGGAGGGCAGAGACGTGACGGTTATCGTAGTCGGCGCTTCTTTTCCCGTTCCCTGACCAATTCGGCAACGTCCTGCACTCGGCGCTGGTCCCTTGCAGTCCTACGTTTTTCTGTCTTGGTACTGAAGACCGAGAGCATCCGGCTGATCATCAGCAGGATCTTCCAGTGGCCTTTGTTGCTCGGCAGCGTCGTTTTCCGGATCTTGGCGCCCCACATCCGGGTTGAGATCATCGAAGCCTTGGCGAAATCGGCGTTCCGGAGGTCCGCCCACCGGAGGTCCGACCGGTCTAAATCGATACCGACGGCATCGGAGAAACGGAAGTCAGCACCGAACATCGCAGAGTCATGGGCCTTGGCCAGGATCAGATTGGTGCCGGAGAGGTCGGCGCCGCCGGCTTGCACGTTCGACAGGTCCGCATTTTTGAGGTTGGCATGCCTGAAGTTCGCTCCCGCGAGGTGTGCTCCACGAAACACGGCTCCTTCCAGATTGGCATGACGGAAGTCGGCATCATCCAGCATCGCCTCTCGGAAGTTCGACCCCCGGAGTTGGCACCGCGAAAAGACCGCCTTGCGGAGGTTTGCACCGGCAAAGGCCAGGCGCGCCACCTTGGGTGACCGGAAGTCGACCTCGGCCAACTGAGCGCCGGACAGAGTGCAACCCTCCAGAACCGCGTGCACGAGGATCGAGTGACGGAGGTCCGCTTGAGTCAGGTTGGTCTCGACCAAAGAAGCGTCCGAAAGGTCGGCGTGGGAGAGGCTGGCACCCTCGCACTGAGCCTGGTCCAGCGTGGCCTTGGCCAAATTAGCCATGTGGAAGTTGGCATTTCGCAGCGCAGCACCCCGGAAATCAACGCCTGTCAGGTTGGATCCTCGAAACTGGGCTGTGTCGGCTTGGGCGCCGGCGAAATGCGCCCCCTGAAGGTCGAGGTTGATCAATTCGACCCCCTCGAGCATCGATGACGGCGCCTCAATTTCGCGCAGGACCGTGCGGTCGAAGCGAGCGCCCCTGAGGGAGGCGCCGACTAGGCTGGCACGAGAGAGGTCGGCGCCGTCAAGGATGGCACTCTCCAGCTGGGCCCGGTCCAGAACGGCGCCAACCAGGTTTGCCTCTGCCAGGACGACGCCACGAAAGGAGGCGCCTACAAACGAGGCCCCGGAGAGATTGAGGCCGGAGAGATCGAGGAAATCCAGGTGGACGTGGTCGAGGTTCGCACCGATCAACGAGGCGCCTTCAAATCGGGCGCCTTCAATCGACGCCCGGCACAGGTTTGTGCCGTCCAGTTGGGCGCCCGAGAAATTCACCCCCCGCAAGTGGGCCTTTTCGAAATTGAGGCCGCGGAGGTCGGCTCCAGAAAGCGGCGCATCGATCAGATCGGGTGCCAGGGTGGGGTTTGCCTTCCGCCAGGCATTCCAGTTGCCTGACCGGAGGTGCGCGAGGTGATCCTGATTGGCCATGGACCCATTATCCACGAGACTGGAGGAATGTGCTGTGAACAGGCAATTCTCCACATGGTACGATGAGCCAGGAGCGTGTAGGGCATTGAGGGCGGATGGATTTCGTAGGGTCGTGCGGGCAAAAGCCATGGAGATTGACGCGTACCTCAAGCGTATTGGGTACAGAGGCTCGCGCGAGCCTTCAGCCGAAGTTCTGACGCAGCTCCACCGAGCGCACATGCTCGCCGTTCCCTTTGAGAATCTCGATATCCCTCTGAGTCAACCGATAGTCCTCTCGCTTCCGTCGCTCTTCGACAAGATTGTTCGGCGTAGGCGAGGTGGTTTCTGCTACGAACTCAATGGACTGTTTGGGTGGCTGCTTGAACAGATCGGCTTTGAGGTCGTGATGTTGTCGGCGCGAGTATTTGACGGCGCTCGGCAGGGGCCCGAGTTCGACCACCTGGTTCTGCTGGTTGAGGTGGAGGGCAGTTTTATTGCAGACGTGGGTTTCGGAGATTCGTTCCTGGAGCCGCTTCGACTCGATGCCGGAGAAGAGTCTGTGCTGCATGGAAGCTCCTACCGCCTGGTCGGGTCCGATTCCGAAAAGATCCTCGAGCGTCGGCAAGAGTCTGACTGGGAGCCACAATACGTCTTTTCGCCGGCTCCCCGTCGACTTGCTGATTTCAGCGCCATGTGTCGATATCAACAGACATCTCCGGAGTCCAAGTTCACTCGGAAAACGGTATGCTCACTGGCGACACCGAAAGGGCGTACCACACTGTCGAACAGCCGCCTGATCATGACTGCCGGAGGGGGGCGGGAGGAGCGGGAGGTTTCGGGTCAGGAGGAGTACCGAACGCTACTGAAGACCCACTTCGGAATTGACCTTCATGAAGAGGCGCGAATCGACAGATTGATGGATCCCAGGACACCACCTGCCAAGAATCCCCTCAAACACCTGCGCACTTCGGACCTTCGGGGGGCTGCTCAGATGGCAACGCAGGCTACCGCGGGAATCACCCGGATCGCCGAAGGGGTGCATCGGTCGGTGTGGGATACGATGGGCATTCCCGGCGGCAAGGCGCCGGGTTTGACACGAGGCATCACCGGCCTTGTGTACAGGAGTGTCCACGACGGCACGCTGCTGCTGGGTAAAGGTGTGGACACCGTGTTGGCCAAGCTGCAACCGTTTCTTGAAACAGTTGCCAAAGACAAGGCCGACACGCCCGACCGCGCACGTTTGGTCGCGGCCCTCAACGGCGTGATGGGTGACCGTCTGGTCACCGGCCGCAGCCCGTTCGTGACCCCCATGACTCTGCGCTATCGAGGCGAAGCGCTGGACTGGAACGCTCTGCCGCCGATGCCTGAGGCGACGGGCAAGGTGCTGTTGCTGATCCATGGTTTGTGCATGAACGATTCACAGTGGCGCGTGCAGCGCGAAGGGCATCAATTCGACCATGGTGAAGCACTTGAAACGGCTCTGGGCTGCACCCCCGTCTACCTGCGCTACAACTCCGGTTTGCACGTGTCTCAGAATGGGCGGGAACTGTCGGCACAGTTGGAGCAACTGGTCCTACACTGGCCCACGCCGATTGAAGAACTGACCGTGGTGGCCCACTCCATGGGGGGCTTGCTGACTCGCAGCGCCTTCCACTACGCAACACTGGACGCCTTGCGTTGGCCGGGGCTCTTGAAGAGCATCGTATTTATGGGCACGCCGCACCATGGCGCCCCTCTGGAGCGGGCGGGTAACTGGGTGGACGTCATCTTGGGCAGCTCGCCCTACTCTGCGCCTTTCGCCAAGCTGGGCCAGCTGCGGAGCGCCGGCATCACTGACCTTCGTTTCGGCCATGTTGTCGACGAAGACTGGTACGGCCACCCCCGTTTTCAACGCAAACCCGATAACCGCAAGATTGTATCCTTGCCTGAGAGTGTGGCCTGCTTCGCCGTGGCCGCAACAACGGCCTCCAAGCGTTCACCTCTGGCGGATCGCCTGATCGGCGACGGCCTGGTGCCGCTCAACAGCGCGCTGGGCCACCACAACGATCTACGGCGAACCCTCGGTTTCAAGGACGCATCGCAGCTGATCGTCTTCCGCACCAATCACTTGGAGTTGTTGAGCAGCCCCGAAGTGAGCCGGCAGATGGTGGAGTGGTTGGACTAGGGGCAGGTGCTCGGGTAGAAGGTGTAGTTCTCGTCGTACACTCCGGCACATGTGACTGTGGGCCCGGTGGCAGCCAGGGGGCCTCCTTCGAGCCGGGAGCTCCCGACCTGAAAAACCAGCTCGCTGTCTCCGCTCACGTCCAGGGTGTTTGTTGCCCCCTTGATGAGACAGTGGTCGACAACGACCTTAAAATCGCTGCTGTTCGCGTAGAAGAAGAGACCGAGGTCAGGCTCTCCCCCAATGTCGACATTCCGGAAGCTGAAGGTCCGGCCTGAGCTGGATCCGGGCTGGGTTTGATACACACTGATTCCCCTCCCGCCCTCCACCCTGGTCTCGACGTATTCCAGACGCGCGTCGTAGGGATCCAACAGATAGATGACTTCCATGTTGACTCCGTTGCGAGTGCCGGCGACCACATGCTGAAATGTGGGCCAGGGCCCTTCGCTGTGTATGGCGAAGGTGTACATCCCGTAGTTGGCCCCGGCGCTCACGTGATCGAGCCAGATTGCCCCAGCTCCCGAGTTCTTGATGCCGACGGTTGTGGCTCCGCCGCCTCCGTAGGCAGTTGCAGTGACCTGTCTCAGGACGGCTGAATCGCCGGTTTCAGTGATGTGAATGCCTCGAGAGTAGATATTTGCGTTGACCACCACGACCTTCACTTCCGTCAACTGGGCAAGTCTCTCCCCGATGGTGATGCCCTCCTGGGTCTGGACAATGTCCTCCAGAAGGACATCGACCCGACTGATGCTAGAACGTTCTTCGTCGATGAGAATGCCAACGGCCGTTTTCGTATTTTCATCGCAGGTGTTTTCCACGGCCAGATCGCGCAGTTCGGAGTAGCCGGCCACGATGACGGCGGCCACGGTGTTGTCGGTGAAGCAGACGTCGGAGGTGAGCTTGGTGATGACCCTGCCCGAGCCCTCGACGTCCACCCACGGCTTCATTTCGAGAGAGGCCGTTCCGAGGTCGTAAAGGCCCGGCTCGATCTTGAGCAGCGCCGCCTCCGCCTGAGAAACTGGGACGGGAATCGATGCCAGTGCCGCCAGCAGCGCAGTACCGTTTTCCGTGGCGGTGCCCGTGGGGCCGACGACGTAGGTCCTCGTGAACGCTTCAGCCGTCGAGCATATCCACGCCGTGCCTGACCATCTGGCGACCTCTCCGCTGCCGCAGGTCAGCCCGCCGAGAACGTCGTCATCGCCATCGGCGATGTCCGGGGGCACGTTGATGTTGACCCATTCCAGGTAGTAGCCCGGATTCTCGCCTCCCAGCTGTGCCGCATTCCCGGCGCTGGTGGCGGTGTCGGCGGAGGTCGCGTGCTGCGCAGCCGCCGCGTGTCTGGCATAGGGGGTGGCGGTGAGTTCCTGGCGCGGTGTGAGCACGGTGTAAGCGCCGGTGCTCGCTCCGTCACGAACGGAGACCTCGAGCCACACCGCCGTTCCGTCGAAGACTGCTCCGAAGTCGAGTTGAAGCGTGACATGGCCCTCCGAGATACCAGTGTCCTCGACATAGAAAGTGCTTCCTACCTGACTGCCGCCGTAGTCCGAGTCGAAGAGAGCACAGCGGAAGTCGTGCTCTCCGTTTGCGGGAACACCTCCGTCGGCAAGCACACCCTGATAGGTGAAAGCCGTACCGACCTCCGCTGCCCAAATGCCGGCTGGGAAGACAACCAGCGCTGCCAAAACTGTCGCCAAGAAAACGCGAGTAGCCATCACTCACCTCCATCTGGTCTCAGGCCCGCTGCCTTTCGGTTTTTCAATGGAACGCCGCTGCTCCACCGGGATGTGTCACCGGTTTCGAAGCCGTCGCTGAACAGAGGGGGTTCTGGCGGCGTCATGGCTCTCGACCAGAAACCCCCGTCGAGGGTGAGGCCGGGGCCTGCGAGGGAGCCTGCGTCGGGCTGTGCCAGGGTTGCAGCGAGGCTTAACGAGCCGCCGGCGGAAGTCCCACCTCCACCGTCGACGGTCCACCACGACATCGAGTACCCCTGCTTCAGCTGTGCTGCGCCCACCGATTCTCGGCTTTCGAGGCCTGGCGATTCGCGACTGCCTGGCCGGGAAGACTCTTCGATTTCCGGGGTTCCGGACGACTGTCCCCTGGTCGAGCCGTCAGTCGCCGAGAGTCTCCAGGGCGCCCCGACCAGCACTACAGTTGTCCAAAAGGCAACGAGCAGGACGCCGGCGCCGGTCGTGGTGGTACGTTCCATGACGCTCCCTCTCCACTGGATGCGGGGCCTCGGCGTCGAGCAGGTCGGGCTCATGACGGCAGCCGAACCTTCGAGAGACCACTCCCGTCAGATGCCAGAGGGGCCATCCGCGTTGGCCCACGACTTGTTATTTATCCTGTCGTCAAGTATACCACTGTAATTCTCGATCGGCAGAAACGGATGGCACCTCCCACTGCGTATGCTGCGTTCCGTCAAATCGGACGTATAATCAGTCGTCAGGCTCACGACCAGGAGGTGTTCATGAAGGAAATTGTAGCGTGTCCAGACTTGGTGGCGTTCTGCGGAATTTTCTGCGGTGCTTGTCCTCGTTTCCTCAAGGGAAGGTGCCCGGGTTGCCAAGGAAACGACAAAGCTGCCTGGTGTAAGGTCCGTTCGTGCTGCATTGAGAACGAATACACCTCGTGTGCCGTTTGCGCACACTTTGACGATCCCCGGGACTGCAAAAAGTTCCACAACGTGTTCTCGAGGTCAATCGGGTTCTTCCTGAGGTCGGATCGGCGTGCCTGCGTTGTGCAGATCAAGAAAGTTGGCATTGATGCCCACGCCAAGGCAATGGCAGATCTTGGGCGTCCCTCAATCAGACCGTAAGCTGCGCAGCAACGACCGTTCTGGTTTCTTTTCCTCCCTGCCCGGGGTTGGATTCTCTTCAACTCCCGGTACAATGGCGGTCTGACGGGAGGAGATGATCATGATTGAAAAGATTCGCCAACAGCTGGGTGACTCGGCGTCCCTTTTGGACTACCGGTGCACTGGAATTTCCAAGGACGTCCTGCATCTTCCGGGGCCTGATTTCGTCGATCGGATCGTTTCGCAGACCGATCGCAGTCCCAAGGTGATGCAGTCGCTGCAGTGGCTTTATGACACCGGTCGTCTGGGTGGAGCCGGGTTCGTTTCGATCCTTCCGGTTGACCAGGGTATCGAGCATTCCGGGGCGGCGTCCTTTGCTCCCAACCCGATCTACTTCGATCCTTCAAACATCGTCAAGCTGGCGATTGAGGGCGGTTGCAACGGTGTTGCGTCGACGTTGGGCGTATTGGGCTCAATTTCGCGGAAATATGCCCACAAGATCCCCTTCATCGTCAAGATAAATCACAACGAGTTGCTGACCTATCCACCCGAGTTCGACCAAACCCTCTTTGCTTCGGTGGAGCAGGCCTGGAACCTTGGCGCTGCCGGCATCGGGGCGACGATCTACTTCGGGTCGGACAACTGCCGCCGTCAGATCATGGAGATCTCCGAGGCCTTCGAAGAGGCGCACTCCATGGGGATGTTCACGGTTCTGTGGTGCTACCTGCGCAATTCCGAGTTCAAGAAGGACGGCGTCGACTATCACGCGGCGGCCGACCTGACCGGCCAGGCCAACCACATCGGCGTGACGATCCAGGCCGACATCATCAAGCAGAAGCAGCCGGAGAACAACGGCGGCTACAACGCCATCGGTTTCGGCAAGACCAACAAGCTTGTCTACTCGGATCTGGTGCCGGACAACCCGATCGAACTGACACGCTGGCAGGTCGCCAACTGCTATATGGGGCGCGCCGGCCTGATCAACTCGGGCGGAGCCTCCGGAGGCGCAGGTGATCTGGAGCAGGCGGTGATGACTGCCGTAGTCAACAAACGAGCCGGAGGCATGGGCCTGATCTCCGGCCGTAAGGCCTTCCAGAAGCCGATGAACGTCGGTGTCGAGCTGCTCAACGCGATCCAGGACGTGTATCTCTGCGATGGGGTGACGATCGCGT
>DAOWGJ010000230.1 GCA_030637505.1 Holophagae bacterium | reverse complement strand
CAAGATGGGTCCCCTGATGACGGCGGACTTCGTCGGTCTCGATGTCATGGTCTTCATCTGCAACGTCCTGGAAGAAGAGTTCGGCTCGTTCTACAAGCCGACCTCCCTGCTCAAGCGTCTTGTCGAGTCCGGCCAACTGGGCGCCAAGTCCGGTCGCGGCTTCTACGTCTGGGAGGGGTTCAAGCCCGTAGGCGTCAATCCCGACGTAGCACGCTATCGCATCGGCTGAACGGACTTTATTAGCAACACACCAACCCCACGGCGCCGAGGCGTCGTGGGGTTTTTCAATATCCCGGTTCTTTCCTCTTGCCTTCTCTTCGTATTCTTTGTTTCTTCGTGGTTCAATATCGTTTGCTTTACCTTTGCCTCCCTCCTTACGGAACGGTTGACCCACGACCACCGTGCTACGCTGAATGAGGCAAACGAAAAAACTAACCGCCATTACGTGGTGCTCTACTAATCCGGGGGCCCGAAGACCCAATGACGATCGAAGCCGAACAGAACCTGCTGCACTACCGCCTGATCGAGAAGATCGGCGAGGGCGGGATGGGCCAGGTGTGGCGGGCGATCGACACCCGCCTCGATCGCGAGGTGGCCCTGAAGGTCCTGCCCGAGGCGTTCGAGGGGGACAAAGAGAGACATGCCCGATTCGAGCGCGAGGCGAGGGTCCTCGGCGCCCTCAACCACCCGAACATCGCCACCCTGTACGGGCTCGAGCACGTCGACGGCCGCCATGTTCTGGTCATGGAGCTGGTGAACGGTGAAGGCCTCGACCAAATTATAGCCCGCGGCCCGATCCCGGTGGCCGAGACCCTACGGATTGCCGTGCAGATCGCCGATGCGATGGAGGCCGCCCACGATCGCGGGATCGTCCACCGTGATCTCAAACCCGCCAACATCATGTTCAACTCCGAGGGCGGTATCAAGGTCCTCGATTTCGGCTTGGCCAAGGCTCTCGAGTCGCCGGCCTCCACTCCATCGACTGCCACATCCGTTGCCGAGTCTCCAACCCTGACTGCCCGAGTGACTCGCGAGGGCGTTCTGCTCGGCACCGCCTCTTATATGAGCCCGGAGCAGGCACGCTGCCAGGAGATCGACGAGCGCAGCGACATTTGGTCTTTCGGCTGTGTGCTCTGGGAGTGCCTGACGGGGAAAATGTTGTTCGGCGGCGCGACGGCGTCCGATTCGATCGCGGCAATCCTGCAGATCGAGCCGGATTGGAAACGGCTTCCCGAAGACACGCCATCTGCGATTCGGCGCCTGCTCCAACGCTGCCTGAGCAAGGATCCGCGCAACCGTCTGCACCACATCGCCGACGCCCGAATTGAGTTGCAGGAAACGGATCAACCTCCACCGGCTGCCGGGAGTTCCTCGGGCGGCTACAAGATCGCACTTGCCGTGCTGGCGGTCGCCCTCGTTGCAAGCCTGACCGCCGCGCTGCTGTCCTTCTCGCGGCCCGCATCCGTTCAGTCCGACTCGGGCGGTGATAACCCACTCGCCGGCGCCAGATTCACAAAGCTCACCGATTTCGAAGGGTCTGAGTTTGACGCCGCAATCTCGCCCGACGGCAGATTCGTCGCCTTCGTCTCCGACCGCAACGGACCGTTCGAGATCATCGTCAGCCAGATCGATGCGGGCGAATTCCGACAGCTGGTCTCGGGTACGGACGAGTTCGCGTTGGAGGACGTCCGCGCT
Organism: Holophagae bacterium; assembly: GCA_030637505.1. Lineage (GTDB taxonomy): Bacteria > Acidobacteriota > Thermoanaerobaculia > Thermoanaerobaculales > Sulfomarinibacteraceae > DAOWGJ01. The sequence goes on along the minus strand of DAOWGJ010000230.1, from coordinate 4,536 downwards.
CCGGTGCGCAGTGTCGGGTTCAACGGCGACGGGTCGGAAATCTGGCTCGGCGGCGGTCCATGGCGAAGGGTGCGGTCGATGCCCCTGTTAGGTGGGTCGTTGCGCAACTTCCTCGGAGAGCACGTCGTCAACGTGGCATGGTCCCCCGACGGCGAGCAGGTTGTGTATCACGAGCGCCTGGCAGGAGACCCGCTCTACATCGCCGACCGCAACGGAACGAACATCCGTAAGATCCTCGGTCCGCCCGCGGGTATACACCAGCATTATCCGGTATGGTCGATGGACGGGCAGTGGATCTACGTGGTCCGCGGCCGGCCGGCCACCCTGGAGATGGATCTGTGGCGGGTGCGTGTAAACGGCGAGGGACTGGAGCAACTGACCCGGCGGAAGCTGGACGTGCGTTATCCGGCGCCGATCGATGAGAGGACGGTGCTCTACAGCGCGCGGGATACCGACGGCGCCGGGCCGTGGCTATGGGCGGTCGACGTGGAGACCAAGGTCTCACGACGTGCAAGTGTCGGACTGGAACAGTACGGCTCGGTGGCGGCCAGTGCCGACGGGCGCCGCCTGGTGGCAACGGTCCAGGATCCTCGAGCGGCGTTATGGAGCGTGCCGATCCTGGACCGGCCGGCGACCGAGAGCGACGCCGAACCGTTTGCCAACCTACAGACGACCCGCGCGCTGGCCCCGCGGTTCGGCGGTTCGTCGCTGTACTACCTGTCCTCGCGAGGGAGCGGTGACGGGTTGTGGCGCTACTCAGAGGGTAGGATCGCGGAGATCTGGCGGGGCAGCGAGACGGCGCTGCTGGAGCCGGCGGCAGTCTCTCCCGACGGCGAATCGGTTGTTCTGCTGCTTCTGAAGGACGACGGGTGGCGACTTCACACCCTGAGAGCCGACGGCACGCTGCTCAAGATGCTGACGGGAAGCGTGGATGCCCGTGGTGCAGCCGCGTGGTCTCCCGACGGGCGGTGGATCGTCAGCGGAGGTTTTGAGGCGGGTGGGCAAGGCCTGTTCAAGATCCCGGTGGACGGCGGCGCACCGGAGCAGATCGTCGACGGCGAGGCGTTGAATCCGGTCTGGTCGCCGGACGGGAACCTGATCGTCTACACCGGCGCACAGGTCAACGTGGTCTCGCCGCTCTTGGCCGTCCGCCCCAACGGGGACCCGGTGGAACTGCCGGAGATCGAGGTGTTCCGGTTCGGCCAGCGCGCCCGATTCCTGCCGGACGGAACGGGTCTGGTCACCATGCGGGGCCAGGGGCCAGCTCAGGATTTCTGGCTGCTGGATCTCACCACGATGAAGGACCGGCAGCTGACCCAACTGGACGCGACCGCCACCATGCGCACCTTCGACATCACGCCGGACGGAACCCAGATCGTGTTCGATCGATTGAGCGAAGACTCGGATATCGTGTTGATCGAACTGAGTAAGCAAGCAGAGAATCCCTGAGACATTCCCCAGGCTGGCCTCCGACAGAGGGTCTCTCCATCTGCAGGACCTGAGATAATGGACTTTTGGGGGCTCTGATGTTTCGTTTTTCGACACCCACCGTTTCCTCGATCGTTGTTGGGATGACGGCGGCCTCGGTGTTGACCTTTGCTTCGGCGTGTCTGGCCGATGTCGATGGGACGCAGGTTGCTTCGCGCAATATTTCGCCCCGGGGGGCGCTGACCCACGAGGAGCAGTCCGTCACTGCCCTGTTCAAAGAGGCTTCACCCTCGGTCGTCTACATCACCTCGATCGGTCTCAGACGCGATTTCTTCAGCTTCCGGGCCATGGAGATTCCCCAGGGCACCGGGTCCGGCTTCATCTGGGATGACAAGGGCCACATCGTCACCAACTTCCACGTCATTCAGGATGCCAGAAGGGCCGAGGTCACCCTGGCGGACCAGAGTTCCTGGTCGGCCGAACTGGTGGGTTACGCCGCCGAGAAAGATCTGGCCATCCTCCGCATCGACGCACCCGTCGAGCGTCTCAAAGCTATCCGGTTGGGCACGTCACACGATCTCGAAGTCGGCAGGACGGTGCTTGCGATCGGCAACCCTTTCGGTTTTGACCAGACCCTGACGACCGGTATCATCTCGGCGCTGGGGCGGGAGATCAATTCAGTTGCCGGTCTCCCCATTCGGGACGTCATCCAGACCGACGCCGCCATCAACCCCGGCAATTCAGGCGGTCCGCTACTGGACTCCGCCGGGCGGCTGATTGGGGTCAACACTGCCATCGTCAGCCCTTCGGGCGGCTATGCGGGCATCGGCTTCGCCATCCCCGTCGATACCGTTCGCTGGGTCGTCTCCGATTTGATCGCCTTCGGCAAGATTCAGCGACCGACCCTGGGAGTTGAATTGGCGCCGGACACCGTCAGCCGCCGATTCGGTCTCGAGGGACCGGTGGTGCTCCACGTGACGCCCGGCAGCGGAGCGGACAGAGCCGGATTCCAGCCGACCCGACGGAGCCGTCAGGGCCGGATTCTGCTGGGAGACGTCGTCGTCGCCGTCAACGGCGAACGCATCCGGAAACGCGGAGAACTGGGCCTGGCCCTGGAACGCCGCCGAGCAGGCGAGACCGTCACCGTAACCCTCGTCAGAGACGGCAAGGTCAGAGAGGTCAAAGTCAAGTTGGATGGGCCGGGGTAGGGCGGCGCGCGTTGCCCGAAGGGCAATCGGCCAACAGATGGTGGGCCAAGGCCCACCCTACGGAATTCCGGCTCTTGGTAGGGTGGGCCTTGGCCCACCATGAGACCCCTGCGCAGCACCAAAGAGACCTGGCGTAGTCCCAGCTTCCTAGCCTTCTTCAATCGTCTTAACATCCCGCCGCCTCAAAAACAGGGCGATGGAGATCCCGGCGATCATCAGCAGCGTTCCGATCCAGACAAGGCTGATCAGGGGTTTGGTCGAGACATCCACCACAAGGCTGGCCGGCTCTCCCGGCTGTTCGGAGAGGAAAGGATCGTAGAGTCTGAGTTCAACCGGTCCGTCATCGGCGGAGACTCGGCCCATGGTCAAGGACATGCCGCCGGTCCCGGGAATCGATGCCGGGTCAACGGTGGGTCCACCCTCGAGATTCCGATAATGGGGCACAACCTCGAAGGTCTCACCATCTCGGTTGACCGAAAACACGGCGCCAAAACTCATCTTCCCGGCTTCAGGATCGAAATCGGAGAGATCAAAGCCGTCGAAAGCAATAGTCATCCCCTGATAGGTGACGCTGTCACCGATCTTGACGACCCGCTCCAGCCCAATGCCGCCGCCGAGCCCGTGCAGTTCAACCTGGACCCTGCCGACATCCACGGCCATTGCAATGGCGTGGAGCGTTCCATCGGTGCCTGGGATGTCGGCCGGCAAATGACGCATGCCCTCTTCGCCCGCCACCATGTGAGGGGTGACGATCACAGGCTCCTGATCGGGCCGCCGGATCTCGACAGCGATACCGATGTCCATCGCCTCACCCTTCGCGTGCTCACCATCCATGTCGAAACCCTGGAAGACCAGCGTCCAATCACGGAAGGCTGCGGGCTGATCCTTGATCAAGAGCAACCGACCGCTTGCAGGCGTCGGATCTCCCGGCTGATATTCGACCGGGGCAACGTAAAGATCTCCGCCGAAGGTCGATCGGATATCGGGATTGGCCACCAGCTGGTTACTCTGCTCGTTAACCCACATCAGCGGTCGCAGAATGAACTCGGCGCCGGAGCGGTCCTGAACCTCAACCACCATCGCGTCACGACTGGCCGGCGTCGGTTTGTCGACCCCGGTAAAGGTCATTGTGTAACCGAGAACCTCTTGTGGTTCCCCCTGGACCAATCGAACCTTTGTTTCGACGTCGAAGGCGCCTGTTGTCAGGAAACCCACCAGCATCAAACCCAATCCCACGTGGGTCAGTTCCCCACCAACGCGCCGCCAGGAGCCGGCCCTCACTTTTTCGATCAATGCCCAGGCATTGCCAACCGTCGAGTAGAATACGACCAACAGGTAAATCAGAGCACGCCAGTCCCGCACACCAAAGGCCGCAACACCACCTACCATGACGACCGCCACCGCCACGATGGCGCCGAAACGTCCACCGATGTCCTTGCGGACCCTGTGCCAGGCAAGAAACGGGGTCGCGCCGAGAACCAGAGCCAACACAATGGCCAACCAGAATCCCAGTCCATTGTAAAAGTCCGGGCCGACCTGGGCAGGATTCGCCATCCACAAGCGGGTGATCAACGGCGCCGACGTGCCGAAGACCACCACCAGGGCGATCAAGATCAGCATCAAGATCCCCAGAACGAAGAAAATCGTCCGCGAAAAGAAGGGCTCATCGCCCTCGGCACTGGGAATCTCACGCCACCTCCAAGCCAACATCACGACGGACAGGAGCAAGAAGAAGACAATATTGAAAACCAGCCACCCCGAAATGCCCAGATCGACGAAGGAGTGCACCGAGAAGTCGGAGAGCACGCCGGAGCGGGTCAAGAAGGTGGCGTAGACCACCAGCAGGTACGCAGCGACGGCCAGTACCAGGTTCAAACGACGGAATCGCTTGCGCCCTCGT
>DAOWGJ010000070.1 GCA_030637505.1 Holophagae bacterium | reverse complement strand
CGAGGATTTGGTGCCCACACTCAAAGCCGGTGAAATCGTCAAGCCTCTGGCTGAGATTGTCGGAGGGCGTGGAGGCGGTCGCCCGAATTTGGCCCAGGCCGGCGGCCCGGATGTTGAGCGCCTGGATGAGGCCCTGCGGGCAGCCGTAAACGTGATTGAGGACCTCACCACGTCATGACCGAACGGCGGGGGGCAGATGCGGGGTCCTCTCTTCGGTCCTTCCGATGGAAAGACCTGAAAGGGGAGTATGCCGCCTCACTAGCCGGCCCGGACCTCGAGTCCGCCATTCGATACATCCTCGACCCCGCGTCGGCGGTGACGACTATTCACTGGGGCCGGAACTACATCTACCAGACGTCGATGAAGACAAATGCGGGGCCCCGCCAGGTTGTGGTCAAGCAGTTTCGAAACCAGGGTTGGCGACGTGCCCTGGACCGTCGGCTGAGGGGCAGCAAGGCAACCCGCTCGTGGATCATCGCGCAGGCCTTGATCAAGGCAGGCCTGCCGACGCCCGAGCCCATGGTCCTCGCCGAGTCAACCGAAAGCCAGGGCAACTCCTACTTTGTCGCCGCGCTGCTGAAACCCGCATTCGAGGTCCGGCATTTTTTCAGACGGTTGCAGGGACAGCCTGACGCAGGCGATTTCCCGAACGTTGACGAATCTGACTTCCTCCGAAAACTTGGAAGGCTGGCTCGCTCCATTCACGATGCCGGCATCTGGTATCGCGACCTTTCCCTGGGCAATGTTCTGGCTCACCCCCACGGAGACGGCGCCTTGGAGTTGTACCTGGTCGATTTCAATCGGGCCAAAATCAAAGGACGGCTCGGGTTGTGGCGACGGTCTCGAGATATCTGTCGGTTTCCCATCGTCGAGAGACAGCACCGCGAAGCCTACCTCGAGGGCTATTGGGGGGACGTTCCTCCACGGTGGAGTCCGCGATGGTGGTTCTACGTTCTCTCGGTTCGAGGCTACCTCCTCAAGCATCAGGTGAAGAACGCCCTCAGGGGCAAGGGGGCGACGGCCAAGGCCCCCCAGGGAGGGAAGCACCACGCGCACATTCCAACGGCAGAAGAGGGCTGCTCGATTCGTGATCAGACTGTTTGGGACCGCCTGTCGGATCAACCCCACCAGCATGCCTCGAAGTGGCAGAAACTGAGGATCCGACTGGCGGATGCACCGGATCATCTCGCGGGTTATGCCGCCGTACTGGCGAGTGCGCCCAAGGTCATCTCCCGGTATCGGGAACTCAAGGCCGGCCTGTGGAAAAAGCCAACCCCGTTTCGGGGGCTGGGAGTGGCTGTTCGTCCCTGTCCCGAGGACCCGGAGACCCATTTCGAGGCCCTGATGGGACTCGGCCTCCGGTACGTTCTCCTGCGGCTCCATCCCTGGCAGGATGATCACGATGCCGAGCAGGCGCTGGCTCAAAGATTGACCGCCGAGGGGCTCGAGGTCTCCTTCAGCCTGCCTCAGAACCGGGAACTGGTCACTGATCTGCCTCGGTGGGAGCGGGCGGTAGGGGAGTTGGCTCGAAGGTTTACCCCATATGGGCGCCACTTCATCGTGGGACATGCGATCAATCGGTCGAAATGGGGAGTCTGGACCTCCCAGGCTTATTCCCGCCTGCTCAGAGCGGCCGCCGATATCCTGAGAAGCTATCCCTCTGTCGAGATCCTCGGTCCAGGTGTGATCGACTTCGAGTTCCATTCCACGCTGGCTGCCCTTCAGAGGAAACAGCCGGCCGTGCATTTCGATGCTGTCGCCAGCCTGTTGTATGTCGATCGTCGGGGTGCGCCGGAGAATGCCCAAATGGGGTTGGACACGGTCGGTAAGGTGACACTCTTGAAGGCGATCTGCGACACTGCGAGGCACGCGAGCCCACGATCGTGGATCACCGAGGTCAACTGGCCGCTGTGGGAAGGACCTCATTCGCCTGCAGGGCGTTCGGTTTCAGTCGATGAGGAGGCCCAGGCCAACTACCTGGTGCGCTACTACGTGCTGGCCTTGACTACCGGAATGGTCGAGCGCATCTACTGGTGGCGGTTGGCTGCGCGGGGCTATGGGTTGAGTACGTTCGAGCCGGATGGGACTCTGAGGCTTCGTCCTTCGTATTTGGCCTTGAAAACCTTGGCTGCCCAGTTGGATGGGGCAACCTCGTTGGGGCCCGCGCCCACTGCTGAGGGCACATACGTTTTTCGGTTTCGAACCAACGACGGGGAGCGGGTGGTGGCGTGGGCTCTTGAGGCGGGGGTAACGGTGGAGCTGCCTTCGAAGCCTCAAATCGCGGTCAATCGTGATGGCTGCGTCATCGACACCCCGGCCTCGGCGGCGGTCGTGGTCGGCCCTTCGCCGATGTACTTTGACCTCTGATCCCGGCCTTCGGGGGTTCCTCTGCATCAGCGTCCGAGGGCGCTCCGGGCGACAATGCTGGGACCTGTAGGGGCGGGTCCCCGTGCCCGCCCGGTTCGTTGATGCTGATTCTGGTGCTGCTTGCTGTCGCCGACGCTGTCCCGGCCCCTGCGATCAAACCCCGGCCTTCGGGAGCGCATTGAGACCGTCGCCAATCCGAACGACTGCAGATCGCTCCCGCTCGGCGCATTCCCCTGAGGGACGACATCTCTGAAACCTGAAGGAGGACCGCCCCTCAGGGAAATGACCTCGGCGGCCTACGGCGTCAGCCGAAACTCGATTGCTGAGGGTGTCGCCGTGGATTGCCAGGTGTCGGCTTTCTTCGCGGCGACGGCTTGTTCGGGAGTTCTGCCCGATGAAGAAAGCCGCACCAGGCACGTCCCGCCCGAGGAATTGGGCGCTCCCGAAGTGGGACGTCGGCGTTGGCCCCTTCCAACCGTCGCTGACTTCTGTACACTCCCGGTCGAAGGACAATCATGCTCTATCCACTCACTCGTTCCCTGTTGTTTCACCTGGATCCTGAACGGGCACATGCCCTGGCCTTGAAGGCCATCGCTCGAGCCGGCGCCATACCACCTTTGAGAGCGGCTTTGGCAGCTCAGTTCTCTGTTCGGGATGCCGATTCAGTCGAGGCCTTCGGCATTCGGTTCCCCAACTGCGTCGGGCTGGCGGCCGGGTATGACAAGGACGGGGAAGGATGGCGTGGTCTTGCTGCTCTTGGATTCGGACACATTGAGGTTGGCACGGTGACCCCTGAGCCCCAGCCGGGTAATCCCCGCCCTCGGGTCTTTCGTCTGCCCGAGAAGAAATCCGTGATCAACCGGATGGGTTTCCCCGGTCGAGGAGCGGAGTGGGTATCGAAACGTTTGCGAGGTCCGAGGCCCGGCGGCGTCATTCTCGGCGTCAACATTGGAAAACAGAAGACCACACCGCTCGAGGCAGCCATCGACGACTACACCGTTCTGATGGATGTATTTGCACCCTTGGCTGACTACCTGGCGATTAACATCTCTTCTCCGAACACACCGGGGTTGCGCCAACTGCAGGAACGTCGTTTTCTCTCAGGGCTTCTCGGGGGTGCTGCGGCGCGCAAGGAGGTCCTCGAGCAGGGGCTTGGACGTCGGGTCCCGGTGCTGGTTAAGTTAGCGCCGGATCTGGAGCCGGATCAGCTGAAGACTGCTGTCGACGTCATTGTCGAGTCCGGGCTCGACGGCATCATCGCCACCAACACAACCATCGGTAGAACCGGTGTTGAGGACCATCCGGTGGCATCGGAGGCCGGCGGATTGAGTGGTGCAGCGCTCAGCGAACTCTCGACCGAGATCCTGGCCGCTATCGTCCAGCACCTCGGGGGGGCGTTACCGGTGATCGGTGTCGGGGGAGTCATGGGACCCAAGGAAGCCCAGGACAAACTGGATGCCGGCGCCACTCTGGTCCAGGTCTTCACCGGATTGATCTACGCCGGACCCGCCATCGTCCGGGATATCCTCGCCGCTCAGCATGGGTTAAACTCCATCGCTGCGAGGTGAAGATGCGTGTACTCTCCGGCGTTCAGCCTTCGGGCAGTCTCCATATCGGAAATTTTTTCGGTGCGATCCGTCAGTTCATCGAAATGCAGGAGAAGCACGAGTGCTTCTATTTTCTGGCGGACTACCACGCCTTGACGACGGTCCAGGAACCCGACCGCCTCCGAGGTCTGGTCAGTGATCTGGCTGCGGCATTTCTCGCCTTCGGTCTCGATCCCAAGCGCAGTGTTCTATATCGCCAATCCGATATTCCGGAGATCGCCGAGCTGACCTGGTACCTCTCGACCGTTACCTCGATGGGCCTGCTTCAGCGGTGCCATTCCTTCAAGGACAAGGTTGGACAGGGCATGGTGCCCAACCATGGACTGTTCGCCTATCCGGTGTTGATGGCCGCGGACATTTTGATTGTCAAATCGGACATGGTGCCGGTCGGCAAGGACCAGAAGCAGCATCTGGAGGTGACCCGGGACATTGCGGGCGCCTTTCATGCAACCTTTGACTGCGAGGTCTTCACCTTGCCCAAGCCGATGATCCTGGACACTGTCGCCGTAGTGCCGGGTATCGACGGGCGGAAGATGTCCAAGTCCTATGGCAACACCATCGACATTTTCGGGCCTGAAAAGCCGATTCGAAAGACCATCATGTCAATCACCACCGACTCGACGCCGGTCGAAGAACCCAAACCAACCGAAGACAGCACGCTCTACCGGTTGGCCAAGGTCTTGGCGCCCAAGGGCGAAGACGCATGGGTTGAGACGGCATTCCGGGAGGGTGGCACCGGCTACGGTACGATCAAGAAACAGGTGTTCGAATGGTTCATCGAGACCTTCGGCCCGGCCCGGGAGCGCTTTGATCAACTCAAAGCTGACCCGGGGGCCGTCGAAGAGGTCTTGGTCGGTGGGGCAGAGCGTGCCCGAGAAGCCATCGCCCCTCTGATGGACAACGTGCGCCGGGCAGTCGGGATCCGGTAGAAAAACAGCTGTCAGCTGAGCGCTTGAAAAATGCCGAATAAATATTCAACGCGACGATCGTCGGAAGCGGCCGGGGATAAACCCCGGCCCTACAATACCTGCCGTAGGGCCAGGGTTTACCCCTGGCCGAGCTTTACTGAGAGCTGAAAACTCCTAATCCACCTTCGGTGCAGCGCTCTTGATCTCGTCCGAAACGAAGTCGTTGAACTCCGCAAAATTCTTGACGAACTGCTGAGCGAGATACTTGGCTTTTGCGTCGTAGGCCTCTTTGTCGCTCCATGTGTTTCTCGGTATCAGGACCTCTTCGGGTACGCCTTCACACTTGGTTGGAACTTGCAGTCCAAAGATCGGATCTTCCACTATGGGCACGTCATTGAGTTCGCCATTCAAGGCGGCATTGACCAATCTTTTCGTATACTTGATCTCCATGCGGTGCCCGACACCATAGGGACCACCTGTCCATCCTGTGTTGACCAACCAACAGTCAACATTGTGGTTCTTGATCTTTTCACCGAGCAGGCCGGCATAGACCGATGGGTGAAGGGCCATGAAGGGAGCGCCGAAACATGTGGAAAAAGTCGCCTGTGGTTCGGTAATGCCAACCTCGGTACCGGCGACCTTTGCGGTATATCCTGCAATGAAGTGGTACATCGCCTGAGCCGGAGTCATTCTTGAAATTGGAGGCAAGACTCCGAACGCATCGGCGGTCAGCATCAGAATGTTCTTCGGGTGTCCGCCCATGCCTTCCTGGTCAGCATTGGGAATACTCCAGATTGGATAAGAAGCGCGGGTATTTTCGGTGAGACTGCTGTCGTGGAGATCGATCAGCCTGGTGACTGGATCGACCACGACGTTTTCCAAGAGCGTTCCGAAGTTCCTCGTGGTATTGAAGATCTCCGGCTCAGCCTTCTCCGACAGCCGGATGACCTTGGCGTAGCAACCGCCCTCATAGTTGAAGATTCCCTGATCCGACCAGCCGTGTTCGTCATCACCGATAAGCGTGCGGGAGCTGTCGGCGGAAAGCGTGGTCTTCCCGGTTCCGGAGAGTCCAAAAAATATGGCGGTATTGTCTTTGGTGTCCTTGTAGTTGGCGGAGCAGTGCATTGACATGATCCCCTTCTGTGGCAGAAGGTAGTTCATGATCGTAAATACCGACTTTTTGATCTCCCCACCGTAGGCGGTGCCACCGATCAATACCAGGCGTCGTCCGAAATGGATCACGACGAAGGCGCTTGAATTTGTTCCGTCAACATTGGGGTCGGAATGGAGATGCGGCATTTGGATCACTGTGAATTCAGGCTTATGGACCTTGAGTTGTTCCGGTGTCAGTCGGATAAACATGTTGCGGGCAAAAAGACTGTGGCGGGCCTCTTCCGTGATGATCCGGACCGGCAGTTTAAAGCGCTCGTCGGCACCGGCCCAACAGTCCTGAACGAATATCTCACGGTGCTGGGTGTAGGCCTTGACCTTCTCATACAACTGGTTGAATTTAGCCTCGCTGATGTCGACATTGACCGACCCCCACCAGACCTTCTCCTCACAGGAGGGCTCTCTGACAATGAACTTGTCGTTGGCGCTGCGACCTGTGCGTTCACCGGTACTGGTGACGACGGTGCCGAATTGGGACAGGGTTCCTTCGTCCCTACGGATGATGTGCTCGTACAATTCTGAGGTCGATGCATTCCAAACCACGTTTGACGGATAGCGGATTTCAGCTTTTTCCAGGCCAACTGGAGTTAGATTCTTGGTTGCCATTTCGTGGAGCCTCCTGGTCAATTTAATGAGTGTTCATATTAGCAGGCCAGCGGCCGACTGATCTCAACATCTCCTCGCGGGGTGGGGGCGAGATGGTGAAGGCCGCAAATTGGGCCATTCCCTGATAAGCCAGCATCGTCAGTCCGTCCACGACGACGAGGCCCGCGGCTTCGGCGGCTGTGACCAGGGAGGTTTTCTGATCGCCATAAACCATGTCGACGACCGCTTTCGCCATTTCGATTTCACTCTGGGTAAATGGAAGGGTATCGTCGTCCTTGCGACCCAGGGGTGTGGCGTTGACCAGGATCTCCGCGACCACGGGTTCATCCGGGTCATAGCAGGCCAGGCCGAGGGCGTCGGCAACCTTCCGGGTCGAGTCGACGTCCCGGCCACGCATTACGACATCGGCTCCCGCCAGGTGAAGACCAACTGCTGCGCCCCGTGCCGCCCCACCGGCGCCCTGTACCAAAGCGGTGGCGCCGGCCGGCCGGACTCCGGCTGCCGTCAAGCTGCCGACGACACCATCGGCGTCGGTGTTCTCGGCAATGATCCGGTCGTGTTTCAGCAGAAGTGTGTTGGCTGCGCCCGCCCGTCGAACTCTGGGGACCGCATCGGTCGCCGCTTTTGCGGCCCTGATTTTGTAGGGGGTCGTCACTGCCCACCCATGAACTGGGAGGCCCAGTCGGTCAAAAAGGGTCTTGCCGAACGGTGTGAAAAGCTGCTCGAGTTCGGCCGGGTCGGGGACCGAGATCGGGACCATCAGGTCCGGCATTCCCCTTGCCTCGAACGCGGCGCCGTGAAGCGTGGGGCTGAGGCTCCCGGTGACGTCTGCGCCGACGACCCCGAACAGGCGGCGTGGAGGTCCCTGGAGGTGGCCGACGACGGCATTCATCCGCCGAGGCGTTTGCTGGCCGGGTGCAGCAGGAGCGTTCCCCGACCATGCAGCAAATCCTACCGGTGCACCGAGGAGGGGCGCCAGGTACCGGCTCGGGACCCCAACCGGGCCCATTGCGAAGGCGATCAGCCGCCGTCTGTCGCTCTTGTTCGGAGTCACCGAAGGGGTTGAGAGGCTGAGGACTCGTTCGAGGTCGCCAAGCGTTCGGGCCGTTGGGACAACCTTCGCCAGGGCCACTGATTCGGCCAGCATGGCCGCTGTAATTTCCGCCAACCTCTCTGGAGTCCCCTCAGTATCGTGCCAAGAAAGGACCACTTTCTCCGGGGAGAGGCCCAACTCGTCGATCAGCTTCCGGTCTCTGGCCCACTCGAGATCGATAAGGTGCGCACCTCCCTCGACCGCGGATTTCAGCACGACCCTGCGGTGTTCGTGGTCATCAGCCCCTTTGCCGCCTTCGGCTTCGGAACGAAGAGTCGCCAGCACCGGAAGGGGAGAGGCTGCAACGAGCGCGCCGATATCCGCACCGGGAAGAAGGTCAAGCCGGAGTTCCACGATGCCGGCCCCGTCGGGTGGAGCTTTCAAGGTATCCCAAAAATCGCTGGACGACAGGGAGGTCAGGCTGGTAATCCACTGCATTGAGTCAGGGTAGCACCACGACGGAACCGCAGAGCCGTATCGACATTCTTGGTAGATCAAATTCGGTATCAATTCCTAACGGTTCCGCTTCCCTCGTGTGTGATGTTGCCATTGATCACATTTTGATGTCGCCATATCTCGTATGATGGTTGGATGACGGAACGCATATCGTCGATGGGGCCGGACCTGCTTCTCAAAGTTGCAGAGAGCGAAGACCTCGACAACGGTAAGGCAGTCGAGATTCTCAGGAATCCTCACTGTTCGCCCTCGATTGCGGACCAGGTGAGCAGGCATCAGCGGCTGCTCGGTTCAGATAGAATCCGCCGACTCATCTGTTCGGTTCGCGGCATGCCGACGCCGAGGGTGGCTGACCTGATTGCGACCCTTGGATGGCTGGGGTTACTGCAACTGGCCCAGGACCCGAAAACGCCGCCGATGGTCCGAAGAATGGCCGAGCGGAGACTCCTGCATCGATTGCCGAAGCTGACTCTGGGCGAGAGAATCGGGTTGGCCAGGCGGGCTCATCGAGCCCTCTACGCCCCTCTGGTCGCCACCGGCGACGCCCAGGTTGTCGTCGCTCTCTTCGAGAACCCGAGGCTGACGGAAACCGACGTCGTGGAATTGCTGAATGCCTACGAGCCGCCTCCGGTCGTGTTTTCGGCCGTTCTTCGAAGCCCTCGGTGGGCACCGAGGCGTGGCGTCCGAATGGCGATGGCCAGGAACCGGTCGACGCCCTTTCCGGTGGCGCTGTCGGCGGTTGCGGAATTGGGCCCCGGCGAGCTTACCGGACTGGTCCGCGACCCAAAAGTGCCCGAAGGGGTTCGAAAGGGAGCCCTGGCATTGCTGAAAAAGAGGGGTAACACCTTGGGGGAAACGATGTTATGATCAAAGCGTATGGGTATTTTCCCGCCGATGATTCTCTCAGGTCCGCCCAAGATGGTGTCTGAGTGATGGCGGAACGGATTCAACCCTCGCGTCCCGAAACCTTGGGAGAGGTCCTGAAGGCAATGCGGGAAAAAGCCGGTGTTGACATCGATGCCATCGTCGAAGAGACCAAGGTTTCGCGTCGAGTCTTCGAGGCCCTCGAGAGTGGGCGGTATCAGCTGTTGCCGGAGAAGGTATTTTGCAGGAATTTCCTCCGGCAGTACCTCCAGATTATCGGCATTGAGGATTCACAGTACCTTGAGGATTTCGATCGGGCGTGGGAACGTTTTGAAATGTCTTCAGGCACTTTCAGACTCCTGACGATCGAGGATTCACTGGAGCCTGGATTCAACTGGCGTCTGTGGGCGCCCGTCTTGGCCGGAGTTTTGGTCATCCTCGGTCTGCTGCTCGTTGTCGTCCTCAGCTCCAGTTCTCAAGAGGTTTTGCCCCCCGACCCCAGGCGATCTTCAGCCGAGCGGGCCACCCCGGTGAGATTCTTGTCGACGCCGACGCCTTTTGCCGTTCAGGCCACACCCGAACCCGTCGAGTCCGGGACTGTTGGGGCTCCGGTTCAAGCCATAGTGCGGGTTCGGGAAAACGGTGAATGCTGGATTCACTACCGAGATCGGGAGGGCAGGACCGGTCAGGAGCTTCTCTTCGGCGGCACGATTCGAGTGCTTGAGCTGGCGGGCCCGGCGTTGTTGACACTCGGGAATGCCGACGCTGCGTCGATCACCGTCGGAGGCCGCGAGTATGCCAATCTTGGACGAGCAGGTCAGGTGGCGCATTTTGAAGTGGGCCGGTCGAGTCTGACTCGCCTGGAACCGGGATCTGATGGCAGCTGAAGGCACTATCGACTCAGCAGAAAAACTGATTGACGGCATTCTCGCCGGAAGAGTGCCGAGACAGGTTCGGTTGTTCGCGGCCCAAGGGTTACTGCCGGTTTCCAGGGAGGACCTTTTCAGGCTCCAGTTGGTTTTGTCGACAGATCCGGATCCGGAACTCGCGGCAACGGCTGCTGCCTCTTTGGGGGAGGTCCCGGTCCAGGTACTGGTTGATTGGATCAGGAGTCAGCCGATCGCTCCTCTGGAACTCGATCTGCTGGCCAGAGTTCGAGAACAGCAGGAGATCTGGATGGCCGTTGCTCAGCATCGGGACGTTGGAGAGGAGACGTTTCGTATGTTGGCGACCCACGGGTCGCCGATGGTCCAGGACGTCATCATCACCAACCAGGTCAAGGTCCTGAACTGTCTGGAGGTCCTTGAAGATCTCAAGGCTAACCCCCAGGTATCCCAGGTCGTATTGCGGCGAATTCGGGAGTTCGAGGAAGAATTCATCGAAAAGGTGATCGCGGAGATTGAAGGAGAATCCGAGAGTCAGGAGGAAGAACCCCGGATCAGTATTCTTGGGGCTCTCGAAGCATTGCGTGCGATTGGCGCCCACATTCCAAAAGAGGCGGAGTTTCCCTTAGCTCAGGTTGGTGATCATGGAATCGAGGAAATGGTACGAGAAGCGAGCCAGAGCACGCTCTTCAAACTCCTCAAGTTGAGCATCAAAGAGAAGGTTCTGGTAGCTATGAGGGGAAACCGCGAGGAGCGGGGGATCTTGGTCAATTCCAGAAACCGCCTGGTCATGCGGGCCGTCATGGCCAGTCCCAAGCTCACCGAGGGTGAGATCGAGCGCTTTGCCGGTTCCAAGAGCGTGTCGGATGAGGTCGTCCGGATCATCGCCTCGAATAACAAGTGGATTCGCCACTACCCGATTCTCCTGGCGGTCGTACAAAATCCGAAGGCGCCGATTCAAAAGGGCATTCGGCTGCTGTCCCTGCTGAGTTTCAAGGATATCAACCGCCTCTCGATGGATAGAAACGTCAACCCGATCATCCGGAGACAGGCGAAAAACCGCCTCGAGAAGATGCAGCGTTGAACAGGACGAGGCGCTGTGGTAAAAAGTAGGCTGTAATATGAATCCAAGTAGGATCTAACGCAAATGAAGACGACGACTTATTATGAAACCCTCGGAGTCGAGGCCGGCGCGACGGAAGCGGAGATTCGCTTGGCGTTCCGAAGCCTCGCCAAGGAGTGTCATCCGGATCGTTTGGAAGGCGAGTCTCGCCAGCGCGCAGAGAAGAAATTCCAGGAGGTCACCGAAGCGTTCAACGTGTTGACCCGGCCGGAGCAACGAGAGCGATACGACAAGGAGATATCGCAGGGCGTCTCTTCAGTCGGTGGCATGGATCCGCAGGAGATCTCAAAGCGACTGGCTGCAAAGGGCGCCCAGGCTTTCAAGGAAGGACGATCGACTGATGCGATCGGCTACCTCAGGCAAGCCCTGGATCACGATGAAAAGCAGGCTCGGGCCCACTATTTCCTCGGACTGGCTTTTTCCAAGATTCCAGGAAAGGGCCGAGATGGACTTCGCCACCTCGAACGAGCGACACAACTCGAACCGCACAACATCACAATGAAGGCCGAAACCGCCTCGGCTTTTCTCAACGCCGGGATGAAAAGCAGAGCCGAACGCATCGCGTCGGAAGTTCTCAGTCTCGACCCTACAAACACCAAAGCAACATCGATCATCGAACTGATCCAGAGCGGTGGCGGCCGAAGTCGAGGTGGGGCGGCAAAAGGGTAGGTTATGGAGCACGAGAACTCGACCGGCGGAATCACACTCCAATCGTGGGGCCTCACCGATGTGGGCATGAAACGACGACTGAATGAGGACGTCTTTCTGATCGACACGGAAGCGGGCGTCTACCTGGTGGCTGACGGTATGGGCGGGCATGCGGCAGGCGAGGTCGCCTCGAGATTGGCGGCCGATGAAATTGATCGAATCGTCTCTGCCAGAGCTCAGGCCCCTGGTGAGACCTGGCCGGACCACTGGGACCCGGACCGGTCAATACCGGCAAACCTCCTGATCGAGGCGATCCAGGAGGCGCATCGGCACGTCACGGAAGCGGTGGACAGGAATTCGGACCTCAAGGGCATGGGCACGACCGTCGTTGCGGCGGCCCATCAGGCCGACTCGAACCTCCTGGTCATTTGTCACGTCGGCGACAGCAGGGCTTACCTCCTGAGGGACGGCCGATTCCGGGTGATGACCAACGATCACTCCTGGGTCCATGAACAAATCTCCGCCGGCCTCTTGACGGAGGAGGGCGCGCGTTCTCATCCCCTCAAAAACGTCGTCACCCAAGCGCTTGGGGGAAGTACCGAACCTCAGGCCGATGTTGTCGAACTGGAAATGCAGGACGGTGACCTCGTGCTGTTGTGTTCGGATGGTCTGAATTCTATGCTGCAGGATTCGGAGATCGAGCGCTTTCTCAGCCGGGGTGGTGATTTGGAGGAGATGGCCCGAGATCTGGTTGTGGCGGCAAACGAACAAGGAGGGAACGACAACATCACCGTTGTACTCCTGAAAGCCCAACAAACCGACTGAAACCTAAACCCGACGAGGCCGGAATCAACCCTGACAGCTTGATACCATTGCGTAGGATCTTGGAGGTAAGAGGGTGATGGTTGATGATCTGAAGTTGAAGGTCCGCACCTCGGGCGAGTTTGCCGACCCCCTGCTGTTCATAATCATGGACGGCGTCGGCCTTTACCGCGGCCGAGGGGAGGGCTACGCAGGCAATGCTTTTGAGCAGGCGAAGACACCTAATCTAGATCGCCTTTTCAAGGAGGCGCCGGTTTTTCTCGAACTCAAGGCCCACGGGAAAGCCGTTGGGTTGCCGACTGACGACGATATGGGAAACTCCGAGGTCGGGCATAACACTCTCGGCGGCGGAAGGGTCTTTGAACAAGGTGCAAAACTGGTCAACACCGCCATCGGCAGCGGCGCCCTGTTCACCACCCAGGTTTGGAGAGATCTGGTTGATCAGGTCAAGGCTGGTGGCGGCATCTTTCACCTGCTGGGTCTGGTCTCAGACGGCAATGTCCACAGCCACATCAAACACCTCCTCGCGCTGATTGAGCGTTTGGAGGCTGAAGGTGTGGCCAGGGTGAGGGTCCATGCCCTGGCGGATGGGCGAGACGTCGAGCCGATGAGCTATCACAGATACATCGCTCAACTGGAAACACTGCTGAGCCGGATCAGCCGGAATCAGGAAATGGACTTTGCGGTGGCCTCCGGCGGCGGCCGAATGCGCATGACCATGGATCGGTACAACGCCGATTGGCAGATGGTGCAGCGGGGTTGGGCTGCTCACGTTCTCGGGAGGGGCCGCGGGTTCCGGTCTTGCTCCGATGCGATTGAGGTGCTGCGAGCGGAAACGCCGGGCATCATCGATCAGGATCTCGATCCCTTCGTCATCGTTGATTCAAACGGTGCGCCGATCGGCCCGATCGGCGATGGGGACTCGGTTGTCCTTTTCAACTTCCGGGGTGACCGGGCCATCGAGATTTCACGGGCCCTGACCGAAAAGAACCTCACCGAGTTCGACCGAGAACGAATTCCGAAGATCGCTTTTGCGGGGATGATGGAGTATGACGGTGACCTCCACATTCCCCCTCGATTTCTGGTCCATCCACCTGCGATCGACAAGACAGTTTCCGAGTATCTGGTTCGAAACGGCGTATCTCAGCTGGCGGTGGCGGAAACACAGAAGTTCGGACACGTGACCTACTTTTGGAACGGCAACAACTCGAAGCAGTTCGACCCGGAATTGGAAGACTGGGTTGAGGTCCCCTCGGACAAGGTGCCGTTCGACCAAAAACCGGAGATGAAGGCCCGAGAGGTGTGCCAGGTGGTCGAAAACGCATTGGATCAAGGTGCTTATCGATTCATTCGGGTCAACTTTGCCAACGGGGACATGGTTGGTCATACCGGTTCCCTCGATGCGTCGATTGAAGCGATGGAGGTCGTCGACGAGTGTATTGGTCGACTGGAACGGGCCGTCAATCGAGTTGGGGGCATGATGGTGGTCACGGCCGATCACGGAAACCTCGACATGATGTACGAGGTGGAAAAGACGACCTCAAAGGTCAAAATGGACGCCAACGGCGTGCCGGTCAAAAAGACGTCACATACACTGTCACCGGTCCCCTGGGTTCTGCTGGGTCACGGCGCAGAGAGTTACCGGGCGAACCACCGGTTGAATCAACCGGGACTGGGGAACATCGCAGCCACTCTGCTGCTCCTGCTGGGGTTCGAAGCGCCGGAGGATTACCTGCCGGCATTGGTAAGAATTCAAAAGGACATTTGAGCCTTTCTATGGCTATTTTTCCCCCTTCCGGGCATTTCCCTCGGGTGTTGAAGGCACCGGCTGACAGCTGAGAGCTGAGAGCTGAGAGATTCCTCCCATTGACGCTCTTCCAAACCCTCTGTTACCCTCGGGCATATGGCAATCACCACCCATCCCTTTCTTGAAACAATCGAAAAACTCCGTGTTGAGATTCTCGAGTTGGAAGCGTCCCAGGTCGGGAGTTCCGAAGTCTCGCCCGAACTGGAGGCGGCTCGCAACCAGCTCGATGCCGAGATCACCAAGGTCTATTCCAACCTGTCTCGATGGGAGACGTGTCTTTTGGCTCGGCATCCCGACCGGCCTTATACGCTGGCCTACATCCATGACATTTTCACGGATTTTACGGAAATGCACGGAGACCGCCGATTCGCCGATGATCCTGCGTTGGTGGCGGGCTTCGCGCGGTTTGATGGCGAACCTATCGCAATTATCGGTCATCAAAAAGGGAGGGATACCGCGGAGAAGGTGAGAAGGAACTTCGGTATGCCCCGTCCTGAGGGGTACCGCAAGGCCTTGAGGATCATGAAGTTGGCGGTTCGGTTCAAGCGACCGATCATCACGTTCATTGATACGCCGGGGGCGTATCCGGGCATAGATGCGGAGGAGCGAGGCCAAGCCGAAGCGATCGCCGACAACTTGATCGAAATGGCTCGTTTGCCGGTGCCGATTATTGTGGTCATCACAGGAGAAGGTGGTTCTGGTGGCGCGTTGGCGCTGGGTCTCGGCGATCGGGTTTTGATGCTGGAACATGCGGTTTATTCCGTGATTTCACCAGAGGGGTGCGCAGCCATTCTCTGGAAGGATCAATCCAGAGCCGAGGAAGCGGCCCAGGCGCTCAAGTTGACATCTGAGACCTTGAAAGAATTTGGTGTGATTGACGAGATTCTGACCGAACCTCACGGAGGCGCCCACATGGACCCCGGAGCGATGTCCTCCACCATCGAAGCTGGAATTCGCCGTCACCTCAGGCAGCTCAAGAAGTTGCGCCCGGAAGCTATGATCAGTCGGCGCTATAAGAAGTTCAGATCAATGGGAGTGGCCGCCGACCGGTGAGGTCGCGTCCCCAAAACGCCGGACATCGAGAACACCTGTGAGTTCGCGAAAGATAATTCGTTGGATGACCGCGGCCCTTCTTTCGGCTTTGATTGTGGCCGTTGCAGTCGTAGCCGGCCTCAGAGTTCGACAGAAAAGACCAAGCCACGTTGAGATGAATGCGGAACGGGTCCTCGGTCCCGGCGGCGATGGGGCTTTGGGGGTCTACAACGACTTCAAAATCATCGAGCGGGTTCAGGGGAAGTTGATCTTTGCGCTCGAAGCCCTGCGGACACTGGGAAAATCATCAGGGTGGCACGAGATCGAGTCGGTGTCGGTTCAGCTCTATAACGAAGACGAGAGCAAAGGACCTCTTCTGACCTGTCAACGGGCCAGCTTCAACGTTGATACGAAGGACGCAAACCTCTCCGGCAGCGTCCAGGTCGAATTTCCAGACGGGTCCTTCCTCAGTACCGAGGTCGGAACTCTGGTGGGTGGTGGTCTGCGGTTTGAGACAAGCACTGACGTCGTTTTCGTTGGCGACGGGATCCTGGGTTCAGCCGGAGCTGCAACCTACGATATGGAACAATCCCTCCTGGTTCTGAGCAAGGGTGTGATTATCTGGGCGGAAGACGGAGATTCTCTGGTCGCCCCGGAGGTGGTTTACCGGAGGGACCTCCAGAGGTTGAGGTTGCCTCAGGGTGGCACGATCACATTCGGCGGTTTCACGCTGAGATCCCCGAAGGGGGAGGTGGTGCTGAACGAAGGAGAGCATCAACCCACCAAGATTCTGTTCGAGGGTGGTGTCGACATTCAGGGGCACGAAGCCGAAAGTGGGCAGGATTTCCAGGCGTGGAGCGAGACCCTGGAGGCGCGCAGAGACCCCGCCGGACGATGGCAGATTACCGCTCAGTCCAATGGCCCATGGGTTCGTTTCATGACGGTCGGCGGGGAAGAAGTCGTGTTTCAGGAACTGCTGGCCTGGGAGATCCGTGCCGTCGCGGGCACAAGTGGACTGCTCAACGTCAGGGCTGATGGGCGGGTGTGCCTTCACACCATTCCTCTCGAGGGGCCATCACGGAGAGGGGCGAGCGATTCGGTGAGGGTTTGGTTCGACCAGGGGGCCGCCACCGACCTCGAAATGCTCGACAACGTCGTCCTCGCGGGAGACGGGATTGAGGCGACCGCCCACCG
Source organism: Holophagae bacterium (assembly GCA_030637505.1). Classification (GTDB taxonomy): domain Bacteria; phylum Acidobacteriota; class Thermoanaerobaculia; order Thermoanaerobaculales; family Sulfomarinibacteraceae; genus DAOWGJ01. The sequence continues at coordinate 5,532 of DAOWGJ010000070.1, read as the reverse complement.
GGCAAGGCTCAATGCAGACAGCGGCAGCGTGATGCTTCACGGCAATCCGACGGGAGCAAAGAGAGTTGTAGTGCAGTCGGAGCGAGGGCGTTTGACTGCGGATCAGGCTGTTCTTTTCCGTGAATCCTCCAAGGTAGAGGTTCGGGGGAGAGTCCAGGGAGAAATGTACGATGCACACCTCATGGGAAGTGGCGACGCCGGTGGCGGAGCCTCTGACCAAACGGTTCATATTGCCGCTGGGAGCCTGACCGTGACCGAGAACGCGAACCTGTTTGTTCTTCGAGACAATGCCCGCATGTGGCAGGGTCAACAGCTCCTGACCGCGGATGAGATTCGATATTGGTCAGCCATCCGGAAGGTGGAGTCCAAGGGACACGTTAGGACGACCCTCCCGGCTACCTTTGTCGATCTGGAGGCTTCCTCCGACAGCGATATCGTCCTGTCCTCCCGTTCGATGCTTTACCACGACAGTGATCGAACGGCGGTGTACGTCGGAGATGTGGTGTACACGGATCCGAAACATCGGCTGAAAGCCGGGAGGCTTGAGGTCATGCTGGGACAGGAGAACGAGGTGGAAACGGTCATTGCAACCGGGGCCGTCAGCATTGAGGAAACGGCCACCGGCCAGACGCTCACCGGCAACCATGCCATTCGGGATGTCAAAACCGGCATCGTCGTGTTGACCGGTGAACCCGCCAAGGCTGTAGATGCTGAAGGAAATATGCTGTCCGGGCGTTCGTTGACCTGGGACCAGCCCGGTGGTAGGGTTTCTGTCTCTGAAGAAACGGAGACCATCTACCATACGGAGGAAGAGTTCTGAGCCCTAAAACGCTTGACCTTGTTGCTCGCAACCTTCGCAAGAAATACCGTGGACGCTGGGTCGTCGACGGAGTCTCACTCAAAGTATCACCGGGAGAAATCGTCGGTCTGTTGGGACCGAACGGCGCCGGGAAGACGACTTCCTTTTACATGATCGTTGGTTTGATCGAGCCCGCTGAGGGTCAAGTTCTCCTTGGCGATCGCAACATCACGGGCTTGCCGATGTTCCGCCGTGCCCGAATGGGCATTTCCTACCTCCCTCAGGAGCCCAGCTCATTCAAAAGTCTGACAGTCGAGGATAATCTATGGATGGTGCTTGAGGCGCTTGGCGTCGATTCTCGAACGGCTCACCAGCGGATTGAGAACATGTTGAAGGAGTTCGGCCTCGAGGCCCTGGTTGGGCAAAAAGCGGAGACCCTGTCCGGCGGCGAGCGTAGGCGGCTCGAGGTTGCTCGGGCCTTGGCTGTGGAGCCGACGTTCATTCTCCTCGATGAGCCCTTTGCCGGCATCGATCCCATCGCCGTACTTGACCTGCAGAGGATCATTAAGCATCTCAAGCTATTGGGGATAGGGGTGTTGATCACGGATCACAACGTTCGGGAAACATTGAAGATCACAGACCGCACCTATATAATCAAAGACGGCAAGATTTTTGCCACGGGACACCCCGTGGAGCTTTCTGAAAACCAGGACGTACGCCGGATTTATCTGGGAGACGATTTCCGCCTCTGACAGGACCGATATCCTGGTAAGTTGGGTTCACGGAAACCGGAACGGAGGATCTCGCTTCGATGGCCCTTGAGCAGAGACTGAGCCTGAAGCTTTCACAGCGGCTGGTGATGACGCCGTCGCTGCAGCAGGCGATCAAGCTTCTTCAGCTATCTCGGTTGGAGTTGAGTGACACGCTCGCGCAGGAGATTCTGGAAAATCCACTGCTCGATGTCGATGGGCCGGTCGAGGAAACGGAAATCCCTGACAAGGAAGATGAGCCGAACTCCCGAGATCCCTCTGAAGGGCCCCTGTCTCCAGTGGAATCCGATCCAACCCCCGTTTCCGCTGCTGGTGACGAACAGCCGAAGGATGACCCTACGGAAGCTTACGCAGAGATTGACGTCGAGGCGTTTTTCTCGGACTACTTGGCGGACAGCAGACCCGAGGGGCCATCAATGGCGGGGCGGGATCCGGAAATTGGTAGTTCTTTAGAAAATACGCTGTCCGCGAGCCCTGGTCTGTTTGAGCACCTCGAGTGGCAAGTTCACCTGATGGACTGCCCGGCTGATCTGCTTGGGGTTTGTGCGTTCATCTTGGGAAATCTCGATCAGGACGGTTTTTTGAGGGCTACCGATGAGGAAATCATTGTGGGGACCGGCGCGGATCTGACCCAAGTTGAAAGAACTCTGGAGATTATTCGGTCTCTCGATCCTGCCGGCGTCGGAACTCGGTCTCTGCAAGAGTGTTTCGTGGTTCAATTGGATCGTCTCCGGGCAGAAATGGAAGGCGAGGACCCGGGCGGGCTCGAGGTATTGGCCCGAGCTCAGATTCTGGTTGAGGCACACTGGGACGATCTGCTGCACCAACGTTGGGCCCCAATCGCAGCAGCTCTCGAGTGCGAAATCCCGGAAATCAAAACCGTTCTCGAGGTCATTCACCGTCTCGATACCCGGCCTGGACGGAGGTTTCAACAGTCGAGAAACACCTTCATTGAACCGGATGTCACCCTTAAAAAGGTCGACGGTAATTATGTCATTGCGCTGAACGACGATGGGTTGCCAAAGTTGAAGCTCAACTATGGGTATTCTCGAATGCTCGAGGGCACCGGCCTCGATCCCAAGGTCAACGCCTACCTCAAGGACAAGATGCGAAGCGCCTTGTGGCTGATGAAGAGCATCGATCAGCGGCAACGAACGATTTATAAGGTGGCCGAAAGCATTGTCAGTTTTCAGAGGGGCTTCCTCGACGACGGAATCGAACACCTCAGACCAATGGTCCTACGACAAGTAGCCGAGGATATCGGGATGCACGAGTCCACGATCTCGAGGGTCGTCAGTAACAAGTACATGGACACCCCAAGAGGGTTGTTTCCGATGAAATTTTTCTTTCACTCGGGAGTTGATTCGGCAAAGGGGGGTGCTGTCTCGTCTCTCGTCGTCAAGGAGAAAATCAAGAAAATGATCGAAATCGAGGATGAGAACAAACCGCTTTCGGATTCGAAAATCATGAGGACGCTGCAGCGCGAAGGCGTTCGTCTTGCTCGTCGAACGGTGGCAAAATACCGCGAGGAAATGGGAATTCCGTCATCCGACAAACGGAAAAACTTTTTTAGGAGTCATACATGAAGGTTGAATATATCGCTCGCAAGGTCACCCTCACCGATGGGGTGCGGGATATTGCGGAAAAGAAGCTGGCCAAGGTGGAGAAGTATTTCAATGACATCATTGATCTTCGTCTCGAATTATGCCAGGAAAGGCATTTGTATGTCGCCGACATATTTCTCAGGGGCAAAGACTTCAGCCTGAAATCAACCAGTTCCAACAAAGACCTGACGACGGCGATCCAAGATGCGATTGACAAGCTGGAGATGCAAGCACGCAGGGCCAAAACCCGCCTCAAGGACCACAAACGTCACGGGAGTGACGTTCGTGAAGGAGCGGTCAGCAGTGAGGAGGCGGCCGAGCTGTCGGCCGCAGGCGAAGACACTCCCCGGATCGTCGAAACATCGGTCATTCCGGTCAAGCCAATGTCGGTCGATGAGGCAGTCATGCAGTTGGAGGAATCCAACGAACACTTCCTGGTCTTCCATAACGCGGGTTCCGATCGGGTCAACGTTCTGTATCGACGTGCCGACAACAATCTCGGGTTGATTACACCCGAAGTTTGATGAAAATCCAGACTCTGATCAACCCTGCCTTGATCCATCTCGACCTGGAGGCTTCGGATCTTGTTGAGGCCTTGACGATAGTTGCGGAATTGACTGCTCCGGCTCTTAATCTGTCGGCTGAGGTGGTGACTCGAGGGCTCCTGGATCGAGAGGCCCTGGGATCGACCGCAATCGGCGGAAGCTTTGCGATCCCTCACTGCAAGCTGCCCGGTGTGACAGGAATTGTGATCACCCTGGCGAGATTCCGCAATGCCATCGTCTTTGGTTCTCCCGAAGGGGAGGGCGTACGGTTTCTTTTTGTGGTCTTGTCACCCCCCGACCAACCTGCTCTTCATCTCCAAGCCTTGTCTCAGATCGCTCGCACAATGAAAAGTGAAGATATCAGGAGCAGGCTGCTGGATGTCGACGACCCGGCTGAGGTTGCCGACATCGTCAGAAGGTCCGCAAATGGGGAGTCCCTGTGAAGTCAGGCCCGGCGATTTCGATTCGGAAATTCCTGCTCGAACCGAGGCTGGCTTACCTCGATTTTGAGCTCTTGGCCGGCGAAGGTGGGCTTGACAGCCGGATGATCTCCAATCCGAGAATTCAGAAGCCCGGATTGGCGCTGGCGGGTTTCCTGCCTTACGTCAAGCCGGGTCGGATCCAGATTCTGGGCGAGTCGGAATACGCTTTCCTTCAAACCCTCGAGCCTTCAGACGCCGTCGATCGGATGGCCGCCGTAGTTCAGGAGAACATTCCAGCCATCTTGTCGACCAAAGGGAATGCTCCGCCGCCCAAGATCCTCGAATTGTGTGATGAAATCGGAGTGCCTTGCCTGAGAACTTTTCAGCAGACTTCCGACACGATCGAAGGTGCTTCCGGTTATCTCGAAGACGCCCTGGCTGAACGTACGCAACTTCACGGTGTGCTGGTTGACGTTTTCTCGCACGGAACGCTGATTATCGGAGATCCCGGAATCGGAAAGAGCGAATGCGCTCTCGAGCTGATCTATCGGGGTCATCGACTGGTCGCCGACGATATTGTGGTCATTCACCGGACCCACAACCACGGGCTGCGGGGGGAACCTCATCCTCTCCTTCCGAATTTCCTGGAACTGAGGGGCGTCGGCATCATTGATGTACAGAAGCATTTCGGAATGACCGCCTCCTCGCCCTCGGTAGAGGTCTCGCTGGTGATCGAACTGGTCAAGCTGACCGCCGAGCACCGGGACAAGGAGAAACTGTGGCACCAGAGGGTTCGAGAAAACCCCCAGGCGTGGTCCAGTCACGCCGAGATTCTCGGCATCGAAGTTCCGAAGTTTGTCATGGCTGTTGCACCCGGGCGGGATTTTGCCCTGATGGTGGAAACCGCGGTCAAGAAGTGCCTTTTGGCTCACAGAGGCGTCGATGATGAGGGCGTTTTCCTCGATGCAATCGACCGTATCGCCGCAGGAGACCGGGGCGAGGAAATTTTATGACGCCTCCATCGCCCTTTTTTCGCGGCCCTTTCGTCATAACCGGGCTTTCCGGTGGAGGAAAAACCGTCTTGAGCCGAAGTTTGGAAGACCTGGGCTATAACTGTGTCGACAATATCCCGCTCGAGTTGGTCGAAGAACTGTTTCGGCGGTCGGAAGACAGGAGAAGGCTCGTCGTAGTTTTGGATGTCCGCGCGGCGGGGATGGCCGAGATATTCCCAGGAATTCACGCCCGCCTGACTCGGCAGTATGAGTCTCTTCGCCTGATTTTCGTTGAAGCCACCGACGCTGTTCTCGAACGGAGGTTTTCGGTAGCTCGGCGGCCGCACCCCCTGCGCGACCGGGCACTCGACCGTGCCATTCGTGAAGAGAGGCAGCGTCT
>DAOWGJ010000007.1 GCA_030637505.1 Holophagae bacterium | reverse complement strand
GCGAACGGTGCTTCTTCCTGTCAGTGCCCCCTTCCACTCCCCGATGATGGCGCCGGTGCGAGAGGGGCTGAAACCCACGCTGGAGGCCTTGGACATCAGGACTCTCGACGTGCCGCTGTACCGAAATATCGACGCAGAAGCTGTGCAGGCGCCTGCGGAGGTTCGGCAAGGCTTGATCCGACAGGTTGATGCCCCGGTCCTGTGGTCCGAGACCATTCGGTCCCTGATCGCCGACGGGTTTGATGCTTTTGTTGAGATCGGCACCGGGCAGGTCCTCAGCGGCTTGGTTCGGAGAATCGATCGAAAAATGAAGACCTTTGCGGCGGGAACCGTGGAGGGTATTGATACCGTGCTGACCGAGTTGGTCGGCCAGGGAGGATCTCATGGGTCAGTTTTCTGAAAAAATTGCTCTTGTGACCGGTGCAGGTCGGGGCATCGGCCGGTCTATAGCCGAGAAACTCGGCGCAGACGGAGCCACCGTCATCTGTGCCGATGTGATGGACTGTGATGAAACCGTCGAGGCCATCAACGCTGCCGGCGGCAAGGCCGAAGGCGTGATATTGAACGTCACCGACGGCGAGGCCGCCGAGGCAGTAGTTCGGAGCATCGCCGAGAATCATGGCCGGATCGATATTCTGGTCAACAACGCGGGCATCACCCGAGACCAACTCTTGATTCGGATGAAGCCGGAGGACTGGCGCAGCGTGCTGGAGATCAATCTCGACGGCGTGTTCAACGTCACCCAACCTGTGGCCAAGATCATGATGCGCCAACGGTCGGGACGGGTCATCAACATCGCTTCGGTCGTCGGCTTAATGGGCAATGCGGGACAGTGCAATTACTCTGCATCCAAGGCAGGATTGATCGGCATGACCAAGAGTCTCGCTCGGGAAATGGGCCCCCGGGGAGTGACCGTCAACGCGATCGCACCGGGCTTCATCAAAACGCCGATGACAGACGAGCTCAATGATGTTCAGCGGGAGGCCCTGCTGAAGAACATTTCCGTTCAGCGGCTCGGAGAGCCCGAGGACATTGCCGAGGCAGTCGCCTTCCTGGCGGGAACAGGCGCTTCCTACATCACCGGCACGGTCGTCAACGTGTCCGGTTGGCTTTATATGTAGCTATCAGCTATCAGCTATCAGCTCATCGCAATTCGCCCCTTGGAATCGACTGTTTGGCATGCATGAGGCCGGAAACCGGGTAGACTGGCCCCATGAAGATCGGGGTAGGACTGCTGTCATGACGCCGCTGGACTGGATCCTGGTCGTTTTGTGGGGTGGTGTCGCGTTGAGTGGCTTCTGGAAGGGTGCCGTCAGACTGGTCTTCGGCATCGGGGGGCTGGTGTTCGGAATTTGGTTGGCCGTTGCCATCGGCCAGGATCTCGGTATCGCCCTGGCCGGGCACGTTGCGCCATCGTGGATCGCGGCCGCATTGGGCCGCGCACTCCCGGTCTTGGCAGCCTTACTGTTGTTCGGTCTCGCGGGCTGGGGCATCGACCGGACCCTCAAAGCGATGCACCTCAGTTGGCTGAATCGAGTTTTGGGAGCGGGCCTTGCGGCCGTGGTCGGCGCCGTACTCCTGGGGGTGCTTCTGGTCTTGAGCCTGGGCATCTCCCCGGAGTGGGCAGAGTTATGCCGGGAGTCGCTGCTGTTTCCCTACTTCGTCGAGCTGTCGCAGCTGGTTTTCGGCACCCGGTAACGGCGCCGGGGCCCAAGGCCGGTGGAGCCGGAGCCGGAACCAAACAGAACGCAATTGAACCGCCAAGACGCGAAGATCGCGAAGGAACGCAAAGAACCACAGGGGAGCATAGCGCGGCCCCTGGCCGCAACCAAAGCGAACTCTCAGCCTCAACAATCTCCTGAATTGGATCGCGTTAAATGAAGAAATTAACGCAGAGACGCAGGGACGCAGGGACGCAGAGTCTGAGGCGGTCAGCACCGGTATTGAACAAGAAGCTGTGGACTCCGTGCATTCGGCGAGGTTGTGCAACACATCTCTGCGTCTCCGCGTCTCTGCGTTTTTTGTTTTCTTTCTTCTCTCAGATGTAGCGTAAATGATAAGAAAAAAAGAGTTAAAACAAGGAGGAAATAGAGTTCTTGTTAAGAAGGAACGAATTTGACCCAGGAGTATCACAATGAGGGAAGAGAAAAAGCAGGCGCGGTGGGTTTGGCGACCCCACTCAAGGGTGGAATCGAGTTTCCGGTATCGAGTTTCGTTTTCCTAACCGATCGCTCGATACAACGTGTCTCTCAGGACCGGTGTCCGGCCGGCCTCCCGGATCATGCGTTCCAGACGCTCCCTGGCCATGCCGGCTCCAGCGGCGCCGCCCGCGGCCTTGGTGATGCGCTCATCGACAATGGTGCCGTCGAGGTCGTCGGCGCCGAAAGCGAGAGCGACCTGGGCAATCTTCTCGCCCAGCATGATCCAATAGGCTTTGATGTGAGGGATGTTGTCCAGAATGAGACGTGATGCGGCTATGGTCTGGAGATCGAGGCGACCTCCAGTCGGCGGCAGGTGGCTGAGAGCGGTGTTCTCAGGATGGAAAGCCAAAGGAATGAAACACTGAAAACCGCCGGTTTCATCCTGGAGTTCTCTGAGGGCCAGCAGGTGGTCGACCCTGTGGTGAGCCTCTTCCACGTGGCCATAGAGCATGGTGCAGTTGGACTTGATTCCGCGGGCGTGGACTTCGCGGGTGACCTCGAGCCACCGTGATCCGTCGGTCTTGTGATCGCAAATCTGGGCGCGAATGTCGGCGTCGAAGATTTCGGCCCCCCCGCCAGGGCAGGAATCCAATCCGGCGGCAGCCAGGCGGTCGATCACCTCCCCAAGATTGATCCTCGACACCGATGCCAGGAAGTCCAGCTCCACCATGGTCAGAGCCTTGAGGTGAATCCAGGGGAACCGCTGTTTGAGCTCCCGAAAGAGGTTTTCGTAGTAGTCGACCGCCAGTTTGGGATGCAGGCCGCCTACGATGTGGAGTTCAGAAACGGTTTCGTCAATATCGCCCGCCACAGCCTCGACCGCTTGTTCGACGGTCCACGTCCATCCCTTGTCCCGTTCCCCCCAGGGGACGTAAAAGGCGCACAAGGCGCAGGAGGCCGCACAGACGTTGGTGGGATTGAGGTGGCGGTTGATGTTGAAAAAGGTACTGTCCCCGTGCAGAGCCTCTCGTCGGATGTTGGCCAATCGCCCGACGCCGAGAAGGTCCAAACTGGTGGTCACGACCATGGCTTCGTCGCGATCGAGGCGCACTCCAGTCATGACTTTTTCGGCGATGGGTATCAGTCGGGTATCGGTAAACCTCAGTGTCTCTGCCGGCATGTGTTCCGCCGGTTACTTCAGTTGAAGGGACGACAGAAAGTCCGCATTGCTCTTGAACTCGCCGACTTTCTGCAGCAGCAACTCCATCGCCGGCGCCGGTGAGAGCGTTGAGAGTGCTCGTCGCATCAGGTACATTTTTTCAACCTGGTCCTTCGGATAAAGCTTCTCTTCCTTGCGGGTTCCCGCCTGTGGGCGGTTGATGCAGGGGAAGATCCGTTTCTCGAAGAGCTTTCGGTCGAGAACCAGCTCCATGTTGCCGGTGCCTTTGAACTCCTGGAAGATCACCTCGTCCATTCGCGAGCCGGTATCGATCAGGCAGGTAGCCACCATGGTCAGGCTCCCGCCGTGCTCGACGTTGCGGGCCGCACCGAAGTGGCGTCTGGGACGCTCCATCGTCCGGGCGTCGATGCCGCCTGAGAGAATTCTCCCGGAGCCCCTCTGCATATTGTTGTAGGCTCGGGACATGCGGGTCAAGCTATCCATGAAGATGACGATATCCCGTCCCATCTCGACCAAACGTCGAGCACGTTCCATGACCATCTCCGACAGGCGCACGTGGCTTTCCATCGACTGGTCGGAGGATGAAGCGAAGACCTGGCCGCGGACGATGCTCCGCCGCCACTCTGTCACTTCTTCGGGACGCTCGTCGACAAGCAGGACGAATATCTCGGCTTCCGGGTGGTTGACGGCAATCGCATGGGCCATTTGCTGGAGGAGGGTGGTCTTCCCTGCCTTGGGGGGAGAGACGATCAGGCACCGCTGACCCTTGCCCAGGGGCGCAATCAACTCCGAAACCCGCATCTCCAGTTTCTCGGGATCGGTTTCCAGCCGATAACGCTCGAGCGGATCGATCGAGACCAACTCGGGAAATGGAATCGCTTTCTCACGATACTCTTCCGGTGGCATGCCCTCGATTGCCGTGATTTCGGCCAGCCTGGGACGGTCGCCGCCGCTCTTTGCCTGACCCTCAATCTGAACGCCGCTCTCCAGACGGTACCTCTGGATGACGTCGTTGGGGGCGATGGGCGCATTTCTCGACGGCTCAAAACCGGAATTGGCATCGACCAGAAGAGGCTGGCCCTGGTCGCGGATCCACAAGAAGCCCTCGACGGGAATCAGGGGTCCGCCACCACCCCCGCCTCCGCTGCCAGGGCCTTTGCGTCGTCGCCGGGGCCGCCGTCGCCGGCGTTTCGGCCGTGAGCCCTCACCCTGGGGTTGGTGACCCTCTCCCGAGGTCCCCTTCTGGTCGCTGGGTTCGCGGTTGGCATCATTGGGGGCGTTGTTTTTTGGGTTTTCAGGTTCGTTCATTCCATACCTCAACTCGACAGACGAGATCAGCCCGTTTCGGGCCGGAGCCGCCTTGCAGGTGAGCGCCCGATGCGCGTCCATTCCAAAACTGCAGGGAAGCTGCCGATCGGGGTGTGCGCGAACCGTCGCCGCGCTTCGAACCACCGAAGGACGAAGCAAGCCTACGATGTTTGTCGGTTTGGTGCAAGTGGGAAAGAGCAATCAGCCCTCAGCTCAGAAGCTCTCAGCTATTACGAGGACTGCGGCTGAGGGCTGACCACTGATAGGATGATCGAATGAAAATGACCTTTCTTGAGCGGGAGCCGGTGCTGGCGGTGTGCGGCTGGAGCGGCTCGGGGAAAACCACTGCTCTGGAGAGTGTCATCCCTCTCTTGGTCGAGCGGGGGCTTCGGGTTGCGGTCGTCAAACATGATGCCCACGGCATCGATGTCGATCGTGAGGGCAAGGATTCGGCCCGTTTTTTTACCGCAGGCGCCGATGTTCACCTGCATGCGCCGGAAGAACAGATGTGGCGATTGCGGCGCAGACCTGAGGATAGCCTTGAACAGACGATTTCCAGCCTTTTGGGCACACATGACCTGGTTCTGATCGAGGGGCATAAAGAGACGCCGTTACCCAAGATCTGGTGTCACAGTGAAGGTGAAGAATCGGTGCCTGAAGGTATTACAGGTGTGAAGGCGACGTTGCCCTGGGATGGGGACCGGGCGGCAGTACTGTTGTCGATCACCGAGGAAAGGATCCGGGAAGCCACGGCGAGCCGGTCGATCTTCGGCGGTGTTCTGATCGGTGGCGCGAGTCGCCGCATGGGCTCTCCCAAGCAGATTATCCGAGTCGGAGACCGGAGCCTTCTTTCTTTGGTGGTGGATGTCCTCCGCTCGAAGGTCGGGCGGATCGTAGTGCTGGGGCGAGGCGAAACCCCCGATGACGTTGGTCCGTTGGATCAGCTCGGAGATGCACCCGGGGCGGGACAGGGTCCCCTTGCAGGGTTGCTGACGGCTTTTCGGTGGGCGCCCAGGGCATGTTGGGTCGTCGGCGCCTGCGACATGCCCGGCATCAGCGTTGAGGCCCTCGAATGGTTGGTCGAACAGAGGCAGCCGGGGTGTTGGGCTGTCATTCCACAAGACGTCGAGGGGCGACTGCACCCGACTCTGGCCCTGTATGAGCCCCAGGCGGGTGCTTTGATCTCTTCGCTGGTTGCGCGGGGGCTCAGGGCTCCTCGGGCCCTGGCCGATTGGCCGGAAGTTCGGACTCCGACGATCCCAGAAACACTGAGCCGGGCTTGGCTCAACGTTAATACACCCGAAGAACTTGAGGCGTTTCGGGGCGAAGCCTGACGGCTCTACCGGCCCTCGGCCGGGCGTCGGTTCCCAGCCCACGCCGGCTCCTTCGGAGCCTCCACGCCTTCGGCGTGGCAGCCCTTCGGGCTGGCGCCGGTTCCCTGGCCCGCACTGCATCCTTCGGATGCGGAACCTGACGGTTCCACCGGCCTTCGGCCGGCGTGCCGGTTCCTACTTCTTGAACAATGCGTCGAACGCTGATCTCGCATCCGACGGGCTGTTCGTGCCCGCGTCCATCTTGGCTCGGGTCGATTTGAGGTTCCGAACGGACTTGGGTTCGAAAAGGCCGCATTGATTGGCCTTGGTTTTGCTCTCGACGCGGGCTTCAAGAGGTTTTCGGCATTCGAATCGCGAACCGGTATTGAAGAAGGTGCAGTTGGAACAGCTGTGGAGCGCCGAGCCGCAGGAAGGGCAGTCGGTATCCTCTGCAATCTGTGGGTCCCTGATTTCAGTCCCGCATCGGGCGCATTTGAAGGTGGCCTCGGCCGGGACACCGACGCCACGGCCGCGGGGTGAGCCCTCAAGACCCTGGTATCTTCGACCCGTCGAGGGGCGACGGTCGTCTCTGTCTCGATCGTCATCGTCCTGGTAGCCACTGTGGCGATATTTTCGGTCACTCATACTGGCGTCCTTCATTAGCAGTGTACCTGAGTCCGCCAATACCATCGCCGAGGTCATTTTCCGGAGGGGCCGTTGTCTCCCGAATTCTGAAATGTTGCCCCTCCGGAAAATGCACCGAGCGGGGACGCGAAGCGGCCCCGAAGGCCGGGGACAGGACAGGAAGACAGTGACAGCGTCGGATAGCAGTGACCGTGTCCGTGAACAGCGACAGCCGGCAGCGTCAGCTACAGCGCCAGAATCAGCGTCCGGGACGGCTCCCGGCATCAGCCGATCAAGGCCCCGCCGACGCCCCCGTCCATGCGGGAGAGTGATTCGAACCTTTGTCAGTCAGTTGGTGGGGGGCGCCGGCGGCGTCGGTGATAAAGATTTGGGGCGGCCCTGTGCGGCTGCTCTCGAATGCGATCATCGAGCCGTCAGGCGAGAACGTCGGGCTTTCGTTGCTGCCGGGTCCGGGAATGACTGTGCGTGTTCCGGAAATGATATCGACGGTTGCAAGTTGAAAAATGCTACCGACCTTGGTCGTACAGACGATTCTCATCCCGTCGTCGGAGAAAGTGGCCTCATCGTGAAAGGAGCCCCCGAAAGTCACGCGACGAACATTGGTGCCGTCGGCGTCCATCTGATAGATCTGAGGCGACCCGGAGCGGGCCGATGTGAAGGCGATCTGGCGACCGTTGGGGGCCCAGGTCGGCTGGGTGTCAATCGCATTTGCGGTCGTCAGGCGGTGTCCTTCGCCCCCTTCGGTGGGCATGACCCAGATGTCGACGTTGCCGTCGACGCTGGAGGCAAAGGCGATCGTCTTGCCGTCGGGCGAAAATGCTGCCGACGAGTTGACCCCGCCCTGATCCCACAGGAGTTTCAAATAGCCTTCGGCCGGCGTCAGCAGGTAGAGGGCCGGCGTTCCCCTGAGAAAAGAGGTGAAGACCAAGTGGCGTCCGTCGGGCGACCACGTGGGCGCCAGGGCGATCGAGTTGTGTTTGGTCAGCTGCCTGGGCTCGGAACCGTCCCAGTTCATCATCCAGAGTTCGGGGTGGCCCGTGCGGTCGGAGACAAAGGCGATACGGGAAAGGAACGGCCCCGGTCTGCCGGTGAAGACTTGTACCAAATCGTTGGCAATGGTGTGGGCCGCGATCGACGTCGCCGAGAGGCCGGCGCGGTACCTCTTGGCGAAGGCCAGTTCTCCGGAGACCAGATCGACCAGGCGGGCTTCAACGACCACCTGGCCTCCTGCTTGAACGATGGTGCCGCCCAAGAGGAATTGTGCGCCGACCGCCCGCCAGCGTTGGTGGAGGACCTCGGGTCTGGGGTCGTCCTCGACCAGGGCGTAGAGCCTTGGCTCGACGATCGCGATCGGAGCTGCCGCCAGAAGGTCGGCATCGAGTGTCTCCTGGAACGGCAGGGCCACGTCGATCGGAGTCCCCGGCAGGATCAAGAACGGGGGCGTCGCGACGGCAACTCTGCGCAGACCGGGCTGGGTGATCTCCAGATAGAGGTCGTCACCCTGTGCGGCGGCGGGGAAAGCCGTCAAGGCTGAGACGGCCATCAAAATCAGGAAACGTGCGGTGGTGGTCAATGTCATCGGTCACTCCGGAATTGTCGTGTCGATCACCCACTGTTGGCGAACCTCAGGTGGACGGTCAAACTGGATTTCAGGTAGGCGGGTGGTAACGGTGGGAGGGGGTTGGCGGCATACAGAGCGCGCAGGATGGCGCGATCAAAGGTCGGGTAGCCGGAACTCTCCTCCAGGGCGATTCCTCTGAGTTTTCCGTCGCGGAGAATCGTGAAGCGCGCCCGAGCGCCGGTTCCAAGAGGTACCGGCGGCTTGTACCAACGGCTTTCGATCAGGGCGAGCATCCGATCGATGTAATATGTGAACTGGAAATCCGAGGGAATACCAGGCACATCACCGGCGCCGCCGTCCCCTCCAAGACTCAGCCCGCTCCTGCCGGAACCGCCCGGACTGGGCGGCTGGGGCTGGGGTGTTGGAGCGGGCGTTTTCTTCGCTCCGATGGCCGGCATGGCGTCTTTGGTGGCTTGAGACAGGACGTCTTCCGGCTGCTTGACGGGTGCGGCTGTCGGCTGGGGAGCCGGAGTCGCTGCCGGCACAGCGGTGACCTCAGGCATTGGTGTCGCCACAGGCCGGGGACGGGCAGCCGGCACCGATGGCCGTCGTTGGAGTGCTGGTTCCCGGACCAAACGGACTGACACCGTGGGCAGGTGGGCGGCCCTCGGGCCGGGCTTGTATATGCCGATCAAGACTACTGCCGTGACGAGCCCGGCGTGGAGGACCAGGGCCAGGACCATAAATGGTAACAATCGCGGTCGGTACCGCTCAATCTCGGCCAGGGCCCTGGATACGGGATCCACTCACTGCCCCTCTGGGACGGTGACCATCCCGATCTGTTCGACCCCAACTGAATGCAGAACCGCCATGACCTTGATGACTTCGCCGTATGGAACGGTCTCATCCACCTTGAGGTAGACCGGTCTGGCCTGACCTCCGAGCATTGCGCCGATCCGATCCGCCAGTAGTTGGAGGTGGATGGGTTCGTCACCGATCAGGATCACGCGGTCGGATGTAACGGTCAGAACCAGCGGCTCGGGCCCCTTGTCGGCCAGAGAGGGGGCGTCCTGCTTCGGAAGGTTAATCTTGAGGCCCTGGGCCAGCATCGGCGCCGTGATAATGAAGATGATCAGCAGCACCAGCATCACGTCGACCAGTGGTGTGACGTTGATCTCCGCCATGTCGTCGAGGTCGGAAGAAGAAACGCGGCCGGCCATTAGGTGAAGTTTCGTTCGACCAGATTGAGAAACTCCAGCATGAAGTCATCCATCAACCGGTTGAGTTTGCGTATCTTCGCCAAGAGGTGGTTGTAGGCGACCACTGCCGGAATGGCGGCCAGTAGGCCTGCAGCGGTGTTGACCAGCGCTTCGGCGATGCCCGGGGCCACCGTCATGATCGAGGTAGAGCCGGTGGCGCCGATTGCCATGAAGGTGTTCATGATGCCCCAGACCGTGCCGAAGAGGCCGATGAACGGCGTGGCGCTGGCCGTGGTCGCCAGGATGGGCAGGGCGCGTTGAAGGCGTTCCCTCTCGGCCCCAACCGCACGTTCGAGTGAGCGTGAAACGTTGTCGAGGCTCCGAATACGGTAGACGCCCTCACTGCCTGCGGCCTTCTGCGCAGCTTTGATCTGGGTCTCGAGCTCGGTGTAGCCGGCCTGGAACATGGAAGCCAGGGGCGAGTCTCGATGGGAGGCGATCGACTGGGCAACATCGTTGAGCCTGGCGGCGTTCCGAAAACCCTTGAGAAAGCGCTCCGATGCCCTTTTTGCGGCTGCCAGTTCCCGCCATTTTGCCAGGATGACGGACCACGAGCCCAAAGAAAAGATCACCAGGACCATCAGTACGATTTTGGCGACCCAGCCGGTCTGAAGAAAGAATTTGAGTATTTCCACGGGCGCATTGTACCCAATCCGGCAGATCGAATTATGCCGACTGTATTGTTTACGGTCTGGCGGTGGTTTCAAGGGAACCTCTACTTCCCAGGGGTGGGGATTTCGGCGCCAATGATCTTGTTTCTGGAAGGAATGCCCCCGAGACTCTGCGGCCCCCCGGGACTGGGAGAACGGTTGACAGGCGATGGGTCGTGAGCTATAAAACCCGGACCTGGAGTGCCCAGGTAGCTCAGTCGGTAGAGCAGCGGACTGAAAATCCGCGTGTCCGTGGTTCAATTCCGCGCCTGGGCACCACTGATTGCCGCAAGGATCCCCGCCAACCGGCGGGGATTTTCAGTTCGCCCGTGAGGAGGTCGTAAGAGAGCTGATCCCGGACCACGATCTTTTCGAGGCGGCGGAGGGAGCGAGCGGCGAGTCCCCGGGAGAAGCGGCCCCGTAAGGGGCCGAAAGAGTGTCCCAGGGCCCGGACCTCTTTCCCCAGGGCCAGGCATAAGGAGGCGGTAAAG
>DAOWGJ010000242.1 GCA_030637505.1 Holophagae bacterium | reverse complement strand
TGGCGCGACCTCTTCGAGCTGATCATCCTTCAGGCACGCAAGCCGGTTTTCTTTGCCCATCCCCTGCCGCTATTCTCTATCGTCGACGAAAGCCAGGGTCTTCTCAAGCCCGTCGCCGGCCCCATCCCCGGACCCGGTCTGTACGTCGGCGGCGACGCCATGAAGGTCGAAAACTATCTGGGCTTGAGCGGCGCGGAAATCCTCTACGTCGGTGACCACGTCTTCGCCGACGTCCGGGTATCCAAGGTCGAACTGAGGTGGCGGACGGCCCTGATTCTCCGAGAACTGGAGGCCGAGATTTCCCACATCCAAAAGTTCGGCGCCGACCAGGATCGGCTGACGACGATGATGGCCGAGAAGGTCCGCTTCGAGAACCTGCTGTCTCGGGCACGCCTGGACCTCCAGAGAAAACGCTTCGACCGGGCAGGGGCTCCCGATCAGCCCGTCGAGGAACTGGAAAAGCGCGTCACATCTCTCAGGGCCCATCTCCTTGAGTTGGATGCGGGGATCGGCCCCTATGCCAGGACGGCCTCCTCCTTGAACAACGATCGCTGGGGCCTCCTGCTTCGAGCGGGCAACGACAAGAGCCACCTGGCACACCAACTCGAGCGTTCCGCCGACGTCTACACCTCGAGGGTGTCCAACTTCATGCTGGCCAGTCCCTATGCCTTCCTGCGCTCCAGCCGAGGCTCCATGCCGCACGACCCGTCTCCCCCTCACGCCCCGGCGCCGTGAGGCTTGCCTTGGAAAGGGGCGCTCTCAGGTTGAAACGACGGTACCCATTCAACGCTGGGTGGCAAAGAGTTCCTCGAAGCGCGGGTCGCCGTGCAGCGAAGCGAACATCGCATCGGAGTACAGTAACGCCTGCTCCTCGGGGTTGAGCAGGCCGACGCAACGTTCGAGGTCGTCGAGAGCTGCGTCGATCTCGCTGAGCTGGCGCAGAAGCAGCCCCGCCCTCAAGCGGTAGGCGTTGACCGGCGCCCGGCCACGTTCGACGGCGACATCGAGGTCGATGAGCACCTGCCTTTCATAACCCTCGGTCCGGAGCGTGCCGAGAGCCCTGAAGTAGTGAAGGCGGCCGAAGGTATCCGGAGTCTTCTCGACTCCCTCTCGCGCCACGGCCACAACGCCTTCAATCCGGCGCCGGTCGTGCAGGAGCTTACACAAGGCGACATAGGGCTCTTCGAAGCTCGGCTGCAACTCAATGGCCTGGCGGAAAAGAGACGATGCCTCCCCCGGCCGCCCGGAGATCAGGCAAGAACCCAGGTACCAGTGCAGCAGGGGGCTCTCAGAATCTTCCTTGAGTTCCCGTCGGAACAGCTCGGCAGCCTCATCCAACCGGCCTGTGTTGTAGGCCTCGAGGGCCCTTTGGTGGATCGCGACGAGATGAATCAGGTCAGCTGGATTTTTTCGACTGCCGGCGCCGCGGCCTGGGGTTCCAGCCACGTAACCCAGTGCCGTCAGCGCCGCATGCTCCTCGTTCGACAGACCTTCCGCCGTCCCGAGGGCGACGTCTTCATCTGGAATGAGCAACCCCAACTCCGTCTGAAGCCGATCCGCCACGTCGGGAAAGCGGTCGTGCAGATTCTCCAGCTCGGCCGGGTCGGCAACCACATCGTAGAGTTCGGGGCGGGGCGACGAAATGTACTTCCAGGGCCCCTGCACAAGAGCGTAGATCGGCGACCAGCCGCTGCGGTAAAAACCCTCAAGGCTTTCCAGAAACAGCACCCTCGACGCCGTTTCCGCGGCGCGTCCGCCAAGCATCGGCAGCAGGCTCTCACCATCAAAGGTCCCGGTCTGCGTGAGGACGTCGAGCAGGGTCGGCGCAAGATCGACGAGAGCGACCGGTCGTTGGTGACGCCGGCCCTCGGTCTGGCCCGGCGTGTGTACCAGGAGAGGCACCCGGGTGGTGGACTCGTAGAGCAGGATGCCGTGGGTCGGCTCGCCGTGGTCACCAAGACCTTCACCATGGTCACCGCAGATGACAATTCCTGTTCGATCCATCATGTCGGAATCGGCCAAGGCCCCGAGGAGACGGCCGATCTCCGCGTCCATGGATGCGACCTCACCCAGGTAAGGATTGTCCGGAAATCTTCCGGCGAAGGGCTCGGGAGGCGCGTAGGGTGTATGGGGGTCGAACAGGTGCACCCACACGAACCACGGCTCCGGCTGGTTCTTGATCCACCCGATGGCGGCATCCACGGTGTCGGCAGCGAGGCGTTCGTCTTTGACGTCGCCCTTGACGTTAAAGGTTGAGGGGTCGTAAAAATCGAAGCCCCGGGACAGGCCGAAGCGTTGATCGAGCACGAAGGCGCTGACGAAGGCGCCGGTCTTGAAACCCGCTTGACGAAAGGCCTCAGCGAGCAGCGGCAGCCGGCTGCTGACGGCGGCGGTAAAGTTCTTGCGCACACCGTGCTTGCCGGGTTGCAGGCCCGAAAACAGGCTGACGTGGGCCGGCAGGGTCTGAGGAATCGAGGTGGAACACCGTTCGAAAAGATGGCTCTTCGCCGCCACAGCATCTAGGTTTGGAGTGGTTGCCGGGTCACCGTTGTAGCAGCCCAGGGCATCGAACCGTGTGGTGTCGAGGGTCAAAAGCAGGACGTTACTGCCTGCAGGCCACATCTCGGTTTTCGGGGGGGGGACCGCCTCGGAAACGGGCTCTCGGGTTGCGCCCTCTCGACCCGTTTCCGATGCTTCGTGACAGGCGCCCAGTACGCCCAAAAGGGCGGCTGCGAAGCAGGCCAATACGCGGCGACATACGACCCTGGCCCGCCCGATGCTCCCTATGTTGTTGTCGCAGGCCGGGTTGGACTCAGGTTTCATCAACACCCCTCGACGGGCATCGTAGCAGTGCCGCCAAAAAAAAATACCCGCGCCGAAGCGCGGGTTTGATCAAAAAAACGTCTTTCGCTAGAAAGTGACGCGGAAGCCCAGTTCGTAGCGCCGGGGGTACCGGTAAGACAGCGGTTGGCCGATCGGAATGTAGTAGGTCGGATCTTCGTCTGGACCGTTCTCGTACACCGGCTCGCCCAGACCGCTTTCCT
The DNA here is from genome assembly GCA_030637505.1 of Holophagae bacterium. Lineage (GTDB taxonomy): Bacteria > Acidobacteriota > Thermoanaerobaculia > Thermoanaerobaculales > Sulfomarinibacteraceae > DAOWGJ01. Next base: position 2,363 of record DAOWGJ010000242.1, on the reverse strand, counting down.
CGCTGGTGACGCGGAAGGCCGTCGAGTTGAAGGTGCTGTCCAGCTCGCGATTGAAGAGGTTGTAGACCGAGAAGATCAGAGACATGTCGGTCGGACCGACGGTGAAGGCCTTGGTGACCGACAGGTCGGCGTTCCAAACGCTCTTCGTCTCGGTGTTGCCGCGCGGCTCGTGATTGATCTCATAGAGTGGATAAAGGCCCTGAATGGCGCAATACTGCTGCGCCTCAGTGCCGATACCGTAAAAGTCCAAAGCCTCCGGCGATGCGGCCAGGTAGTTCTGACAACTCGAATGGGAGGTGATATGACCAGCCGACGACCAGTAGGTGTCGAGACCGATGGTCCAGGAACCCGGCAGCAGCACGTAGCCGCTGGCCTTCAAGCGATCCTCACGATGGTCGCCAAGGTAGCCGTCGATGTTAACGAAATTGACCGGAAAGAAATCGACCGTCTGCCGAGAGTAGCTCCACGCTGGTGTGGTCTCGTTGTTGCCCTTGCTCTCGGAGTGGGTCCAACTCATCAGGCCGTGCCACCACGCTCCGCGGGTCTCGAACTTCCCGATGAAGGCGTTGTACTCACGATAGAGATAGTTGTGGTTGCCGATGATGTACTGCGTGCAGCCCTCGTTGGTCGTCCAGGTCGAGGGGTCGTCAAGATCCGGCGCCGGGACACTGGAATCCCACACCCACTCGTTGTTGGAGCAGGAGTCCTCGATGAGACTCTCGGACTCCTTGTCGACATAGGTGATCTCGAAGGAGGTCTCCGGGGCGATCTGCATCTCGAAGGCCAGGATCATCTCGTCGGCGTAGGGCGCTTCCAGGAAACCCAGACCAGCCTGGTCTATGGTCTCCGACGGGTCGCTCTGGACCGCCCCCCCGTGGGAGTCGAAGAGAACGTATTCATAGCCCTCACCGTTGATCCAGTCGATGGACTCGGTTTGGAAAAGGCTCTCCAGGAATTCGCGGTCACAGGGAAAACCTGCGTTGCAGAGGAACTCCATCGTGTCGTACGCATGGGTGATTTCGGTCAAACCGTTGGCATAGTTCATGACGGTCAGAGCCGTTGGGTCCATGTACCGGCCCCAGGAGGCACGGGCGACGTACTTGGCATTCCCGGAAATGTCCCACGCCACACCGAATCGCGGCTGCCAGCGGTCCATGTCGGCGCCCTGCTCGCCGGCCGCGTTTACCAGCACAACATTGTCGAAGCGAACGCCGGGCTTGATGGTCAGGTTGGCCGTCGGCCGCCAGGTATCCTGGGCAAAGAACGTCGTCACGTCACCGGTCGTCTCTTTTAAACGCCGAACGGCCAGCGCGGCATCGTTGAGGCTGCCGTCGGCATTGTAGCCGGGGATTGCACCGAGTTCCGCCTCAGTGACATTCACGTATTCGTTGTAGTAGCCGTCACCGTTGATATCGTCGAATTCCTCGCCAGGCCCGCCGACGTCGTAGATGTTGCCGGCCCCGTTGTTCCATTCCCCCTCAGCGAAGCTCTGCTGCGAGAGCTCCGCACCAAACTTGAACTCGTGGGAGCCGGCAAAATCGTCGAGGAACCAGCTGAGATGGGCGCCGAACTCGTCTCGGTCGCGGGCACCGGTGAAGGTGTCCCAGTAGTTGTTGCTGAGGATTCCCGTGACACTGTTGTAGTGCGACGACTGGTCCTGGGTCCCGACGGTCGGGCCGCCGTCGAGGTCACTGCGATTGATGCCGCCCCTGATGTTGAGCAACAGGCTCTCGCTCAAGACCGAGTTCAACTCGAAACCCCAAATGGAACCTCCCTGGTTCTGGGTGTAGTAAGCCTCGGGCTCGACGAATTGTGAGGCGTTGGCGCCGGAGATATCCGCCGGGTCGCCCGAGTAGCGGAAGATCGCACGATGGCTGTCGGCGATCTGCCAGCTGACCTTGGCCATGTAGTTCTGCCCGTCGTAAATACGCGGGGCCGGGACACCTTCGTTCTGAGACTCGGTGGTCACCTGCTCGAAGGAGACGAAGAACCACAGCTTGTCCCTGAGGATCGGGCCACCCAGCGTCATCGAGTAGTCCTCGAACGAATTGGCCTGGTCGTCCTTGTTGAAGTGGTCGCCGTTCTCGCTGAAACTCTGGTCGCGGTAGCGAATGTCCAGCGAACCTGAGAAGTCGTTGCCGCCGCTCTTGGTCACCAGGTTGATGACGCCGCCGGTCGCCTGTCCGAACTCGGCCTCGTAGCCACCGGTCTGGATGGAGATCTCCTGGATGGCGTCATAATTGAAGTTGGTGCCGAAGGTCTGTGTCACCGGATCGGTCGTGCGCATCCCGTCAAACAGGCACCGGTTGTCGCTCGACAACCCGCCGAACCCCTCCGCCGATGTACCGCCGCCGGTGCCCGCT
>DAOWGJ010000185.1 GCA_030637505.1 Holophagae bacterium | reverse complement strand
TGTGCCGATGGCCACCGACATTGCCTTCGCCCTCGGTGTGCTGGCCGTCTTTGGTACCCGGGCGCCCATCGGGCTCAAGGTCTTCCTGACCGCCCTGGCCATCGCCGACGACCTCGGCGCGGTCATGGTGATCGCCATTTTTTACACTGAGGAGATCAGATTTGGCGCGCTGGGTGTGGCGGGAATTCTGCTTATCGTACTGTTCTTCCTGGTGCGTTGGGGTTTCAGGCGTCTGGCATTCCTGCAGGTCTTAGTCTTCGCCATCTGGATTGCGGTCTTCACCTCGGGCGTACACGCGACGGTGGCCGGCATCCTGGTGGCTATGGTCATCCCGGTACGGCCGCGCGTCGGACTCGGGGATTTCGTCAGACGTTCTCGCGAACAGACGGATCTGATCGAGAGCATGGAGCTGTCCGATGACAGCATTCTCCACGATCAGAACCAGCTGGACGCTGTCGAATGCATGCACACCATGGCCGGCAAGGCCCTGCCCCCAGCCCTGGCCATGGAGCACTACCTGCATCCGATTCAAGTGTGGCTGGTTCTGCCGCTCTTCGCTCTGGCCAACGCCGGTGTGCACTTCGACGATCGCATCCTTGACACGATCTCCAACCCCATCAGCTTGGGCATCATGCTGGGTTTGATCGTGGGCAAGCCGGTCGGCGTCGGGCTGTTCGCGTGGATCGTCGTGCGCAGCGGCCGGGGAGCACTTCCCGAGGGTGTCAACTGGGGACAGATCATCGGCGCCGGCTGCCTGGCCGGCATCGGCTTCACGATGTCCCTCTTCGTCACCGAGTTGGCCTTTGTCGATCCTCTACTGGTGGCCGAGTCGAAGGTCGGCATCCTGGCCGCCTCGTTGATATCGGGCATCATCGGCTACATCGTGCTCAGTAGGTCGTTGCCTGCGAAGGAACAGGACAAATGAATCAGCTCGAACCCTCTCGATAAATGAGGCAGAACTCTGCGGAAAAGAATTAACACAGAGACACAGAGGACACAGAGAAAAACACGGAGGAGAGTCCCGACGGGGTCGTCAGCCCCGCCCGGTACGCGGACTTCGTCCGCTGAGGTCAGAAGAGAAACGAGCTCCAAGAACCAGCTCATGTCACCCGCCTCTCTTCTGCCCAATCACGCTTCGCGTGCCCACGGGCTCCGGCGCACACCGCCTGATGCCAACCTAATGCGCCGGACTGGTTCGCCCGAGCGGGCGAAGCCCGCGTGCTGAAGGCCTGTATTTCGATGGGACGCCCTGCGTCCAGGGCGATGGACGGCCTTCTGATGAGCCCGCGAAGCGGGTGGGCGAACGCCGGGAGCGCCCCTGGGTTGCCCTCTGTGTTCCTCTGTGGCCTCTGTGTCTCTGTGGTGAAATTCCGACGGACTCAGGGGAAAGCTCGCCTCGGAGGCTGGACTCTTTGGTCCCGGCTCCGACTTACCTATTCAGGGGGCCGACAACCCGGCCAGGATCTCTGAGACGTCAATTTCATCGAGCTGCTCTGGCTGGAGGTGTTTCTCAGCGTAGGTGCGATAGACGCCCGATGTCAGGAACAGGGCGAAGACCTCCGGACAGAGGTGGCCCGATGCCGCCATCGACCGCATGATCCAAATGGCTTTGCTGAGGCTTTTGGGAGTCATGTAGGGCCGGTCGGCTGCGGTCAATGCCTCGAATACATCGGCAACCGCCATGATTCGTTCCGGAATCGACAGATCCTCTTCTCGGAGACGGCAGGGGTAGCCGGTTCCGTCGAGTTTTTCGTGGTGGGTCCCGGCCCATTGGGGCACTCGTTTGAGTTCGCGCGGGAAGGGCAATCGTTCGAGCATTCGTAGAGTCTGAATGATGTGTTCGTTAATCTTGAACCGCTCTTCCTCGGTCAAAGTCCCTCGTGTAATCTTCAGATTGTAGAGCTCCCCGCGGTTATAGAGATGCTGGGGTACATCCATCTTGAATTGATGCGGTTGATCCCCGAATGGATGTTGGCCCTCTTCACGAGGTACGAGGTGTTCCGGCTTGTCGGCCAGAAGAGTCTCGACGGCGGGCAGGTCCTGCACCGGAATTCCGGCGCGCAGCTTTCGTTCGCCGTGTGACAGGCCCAATCCGTCGTCAAAGTGCCGAGACCAGGTCTGCGCGCCTATGTGCCCGATTCTTTCAACATCCTCGACAGAGAGTGGGTCGTCGGCTTGATTGCAGCGTGATATGAACTCGAAATCGTCACGCAGCTCGGCCAACCTCTCGTCCAGCCGACGCTGGATCCCCACGTCGGCCCCAGTCGTATTCTCCTTTAAGTATTCGATCTCGGCATCCCGCCACAAGACCTCGAACCGGGTCCTGATTTCGTGAATGCGATTTCCCAGGGTCTCGAGTTTGGTCGCCTTGTCGACGACGTACTCCGGGGTGGTGACCTTGCCGCAGTCGTGCAACCAGCTGGCGATATGGAGCTCGTACCACTCGTCCTCGGACAGATGGAAGGCCTCGAAGGGCCCCTCCTGCTGTTCTTGTGCCGCTTCAGCCAACAGCCGGGCGATGACCGGGACCCGCCGGCAGTGACCGTGTGTGTAGGGCGATTTGGCATCGATGGCGCCGGCCAAGACGTGGATGAAAGACTCGAGCAAATCCTTGTGCGCCTTGAGGAGCCGCCGGTTATCCAGGGCGACAGCGGCGTCTGAGCACAGTGCCTCGATATAAGGGATTGTCTCGTCGGTGAACGGCCTGAGACCACCGTCCATTCCGCGGGCGTTGACCAGCTGGAGCACACCGATGACCTCGCCTTCGTGGGTTTGCAGGGGCGCAGAAAGCAGTGTGGTGGCGGGTGCGCCCTCCCGATCGAAATGGCGTTTGACAATCTCAAGACTGGACGGTGACTTGGGGTTGGTGATGTCGTCGACCCGAATCACCGCACTTTCACCTACGGTTCGCGTTTCGATCGTTAATGACACGCTGTCGTCGGGGCCTTCGCCCAACGGAATGACACCGAATGGGGCCTTGCCGCCTTTCGTGCCGCCAAAGAACTCGTCAACCGGAGAATTTTGCAGGATCGAGACCTCAAGCCCCTGCCAGTCGTCCGTCCGCAGAAGCACCGCGCCGGCGTCCGCCCGGCACACCGAGCGCGCCTCGTCGAGGATCATCTCCAAAAGCCGGTCGCGGCTCTTCTCGGCAGAGAGGGCGTGGCTTATGGCGAGAAATTGCTGGATCGACCCCTTCATTACCTCCATGGTTGCGGCAAGGTCGGCGACCTCACGTATCCGGGAATGCACAGTGATCGGTGCATCGAAACGGAGTTCGCGAATGTTCTCAGCTTCAATCGCCAAGATCCTCAGAGATCCAGATATGTGGCGGGAAATAATGAGCGCGATGCCGATAGTGAAGACCAACATCAGGAGAGAGATCAGCAGGCTCTGATTGCGAGTACGGATTGCATCGACCAGGAGCTCATCGCGGGGCAGGAGCGCGACCAGCGAGATCGATCCGCCGGCGCGAACCGGCAGGGACGAAATTGACGCCAGCCAGATGCGCCCACCGATATCGAACTCATGTTTCCCGATTTCCAGGGAATTTCCGATGACCTCCGAGAGCCGGTTGCAAACGGGATCCGACAGCTCCGACAGGTGGGGGAGTTCGACCTTGCCCGTTCCCTGATCGTCGGCCAATAAGGGCGCAAAGCCAGGATCCGAGGAGGCGAAAACCAAGCCCGAGCGATTGAGCAGCACCAGGCGGCTGGAAGGTGTGACGGAGTGATCGGCCAGGCCGGCCGACAGGTCGGACAGGGCAAGGTCAACCCCGACGACCCCATCACTGCCGGCAAGCCGCCGGGCGATCGTTACCCCGACCTCGCGGGTGGTGAAGAAAACGTAGGCGCTGGTTGCGATCTGTCTCTCTTTATTGATTGCAGTGCGGTACCACTCCCGCTCTCGCGGGTCGAATGCACTCCAAATCGTTTCCCTGTGCTCAACGAGGCGGTCGTCGGAATCGAAAAAATCCAGCATCTCCGTAGCCTCGTGGTCCCCGGATCTGACGATGATCTGGAGGGCGATCTGCGCTTCGGGCGGAGCGTCGAGAGCGACTCGAGCGGCCTCTCGGCCTTGAAGCGAACGAACCAGTGAGAAGCCCCCGTCTTCGTTTCCCACAAAGATCGAGGAGATCTCCCGGCGTACGCGAAGAGCCTCGGCCAACGACAGCATCTCCCGTCGGCGCTCTTCGACGGAATTATTTATGGAAAGCCTCATTCTCGAGGCCAGATCAACCACATTTTGAGCGGGTCCGTAGAGATCGGAAACGCTGATCCTGAGATGATCGGCGATGCGATCGAGCTGATGGTCGGCTTCGAGGAAGGCCGTCGAACGAGCCTTGGCATAATTGAAGGAAATCAGGGCCACTCCGAAGATGACGAGCAGCGTCGTGAACACGGCCGACATCGTCACGTGAAGCGGATACCTTCTCGATTTTCGTCCGAAAAACCCGCTCAAGGTGCCTCCTTCTTGATTACGAACCCTATCAATTGACAATAACACGCGGCCACGTGAGGCATTGGAAATAGCCGCGACATGTTAGCTTTGTGAGGATACTGACTGGATTGGAAAACGTACGATGAGAAAAAAAGAGACCACATACCTTTTCATATTCACTTTGATCGTCGCCTTGACGATCGCGTCCACCGCTTTGGCCCAGTCGACCGTGCGTGAGGCGTTACGAGATCGGGTCAAAAAGCTTTCGTCGATCCCAAATCCCGTGGTCGACGGGGCGCCGATCGCGGCAGCGCCGCTGATTTCGGCGCTTTGCGAGCGGCGCGGGTACGAGCCGGCGTGGACGGATCCGGAGATGGTGAGGGAGCTCTTGGATCAGGTCCTGCGCGTTGTGGATCACGGCCTGAGCCCCGACGACTTCCACGCCAGACAACTGGCAGCCCGGCTGAGCCCGGGGCGGCGGGCGAGCGATCCCGGGTTTGCGGCCGACTCCGAGATTTTGTGTACCGACGCCCTCGCCCGCCTTGCAGTGACTCTGCGCTTCGGCAAGCTCGATCCCGCGGACTACGACCCGGCGTGGAACTTCAGCCGGAAGATCGCGGAAAAGGATCCGGTCGAGGTCTTCAATCAGGTCCTGGAGACGGGAAACGTGGCGAAGGCGCTCGCGACGGCAGGCCCGCAGAATGAGATCTACCGGTGGTTCCAGACGGCCCTGGCAAAATACCGTTCGATTCTGGCGAAAGGAGGCTGGCCGACGGTGGCGGCGGGCCCGGTGCTCAAGGTCGGTTCGAACGGTCCGCGAGTCGCCACCCTCCGTGAACGGCTTCGGGCCACCGGCGATCTCTCCGGCCCCGCTCCGGTCGATCGGGCTCTGTTCGACGAAGGGCTCGACAATGCAGCCAAGAACTTCCAGATGCGCCACGGCATCGATGCCGACGGCAAGGTCGGCCCTCGAAGCATCGAGGCGCTCAACGTCCCGGTGGAGGACCGCATCGACCAGATCCGTGCCAACCTTGAACGAATGCGCTGGGTCTTCCGCGATCTTCCGGACGACTACCTGATCGTCGACATTGCCGGTTTTCACGTTTACCTCATCGAGGAGGGCAGGCAGATCTGGAGCACCCGCGTTCAAGTCGGCAAGCCCTACCACGCGACCCCGGTCTTCAGGGACACTGTGCGCTACCTCGACTTCAACCCGACCTGGACCATCCCGCCCGGGATCCTTCGCAAGGAGACCCTGCCGGCGATCCGGCGTGACCCCGATTATCTTCGCCGCAACAACATGAGCGTGGTGACCATGGCCGGCAAGGTGGTGGACCCTTCGACGATCGACTGGCCGGCAACGGCATCCAAGGGTTTCTCCTACATGATTCGACAAGAACCCGGGCCTTGGAACGCCCTGGGCCGGGTCAAATTCATGTTTCCGAACAAGCACATGGTCTACCTCCACGACACACCGAGCAAGGGCCTTTTCACACGGAGCGAGCGCGCCTTCAGTCACGGGTGCATCAGGACCCAGAATCCCTTCGACCTCGCCGGCCTGCTGCTCGACGACCAGGGTTGGGATCGCGCGCGGATCGACCGGGTCGTCGCTTCGAAGAAGAACACCAGGGTCAATCTCGAGAAGCCGCTGCCCGTCATGCTGCTCTACTGGACCGCCGAGGCGAATCAGAAGGGCACCGTCTTCTTCCGCAAGGACCTGTACGACCGAGACGCACAGATTATCGAGGGTCTCGACGAGCCGTTCCTGGTCAAACCCCCGAAGGGCGCCCGGGAGGCTCTCGAAGGGCCTTAGCGACTGATCCTCGGGCGGCTTCGAATGGCGAAGCAAACCCAGAGGATTAATTGCTGACGGCAATCAGCTTAGGCGCTTTCAAGTCGGAAGCGGCCGGGGATAAACCCCGGCCCTACAATACCTACCGTAGGGCCAGGGTTTATCCCTGGCCGAGCTTTGCAGGTTTTTGCAATTGACTCAGCTGAGAGCTACCTGGCGGGCCGGCCGGTCTCCTCTTGGTTCCGGCTTCGCCGGGTTCTCACTCCTCGTCGAGGAACTCGGACTGCTCGAGCCAGTCCTC
>DAOWGJ010000024.1 GCA_030637505.1 Holophagae bacterium | reverse complement strand
TGGATCCTGAGAGGTCCGTTACGGTCGATCCGGCCTCGTTCGTCTCCAAGGGTCGCAATACTCCGTTCCGCGGTGTCAATCTGCAGGGAGGCCCCTCCGCGACCGTCGTCGGCGGTAGTGTGGTGTGGAAGGGATAAAGCTGTCAGCTATCAGCTATCAGCTATCAGCTGTCAGTCTTCGGCTGATAAGCCTATTGGGCCGGGCAACGGCTGTGCTATCCTCCTGATCCGGCAACCCATGGGGTGGCCGGACTCCATTTTTTGAGGCCTGTTATGAACGAAAAACCCCCTGAAATCAGTGAATTTGAAGCTGCACTCCAAGAGGGAGTCGGAGCAGGAAGTGTGCGCGTCGGCGAAGTCGTGCTGGGCACGATCGTCGAAATCCATGGTGATATCGTGCTGGTCGACGTCGGCGGCAAAGCCGAAGCGGTCCTGGCTCGTGAGGAACTGGAGCAACCTGGGACGGGTGATCCGGTCGAAGTTGTGGTCACGGCGATCGGATCACAAATCGAAGTTTCGCATCGGCTGGCGGTCGAGCAGAAGCTCAAGGATGTCCTCATCGACGCTGCCGCGACGGGCGAGCCTGTCGAGGGTAAGGTCGGGGGCCGGCGCAAGGGTGGATTTGACGTCATCATCGCCGGAATTCGTGGGTTCTGCCCAATGTCGCAGATTGACGATTCGCGCGGGGAAGACCTCGATGTCCACTTGGGCCAGACCTATCAGTTCAAGGTCCTGGAGTATGAGGGCGAGGGCGGCAATCTGGTGGTATCCCGAGCCGCCCTGTTAAGGGCCCAACGCGATGCGATGCGCGCCGAGGCATGGGAAAAGCTGGAAGAGGGCGCTGTGGTCGAGGGAATCGTTCGGTCCCTGCCGGATTTCGGCGCATTCGTCGATCTCGGCGGGGTCGACGGCTTGGTCCACGTTACAGAGATCAGTCACTTGCGAGTTGGGAAACCTTCGGATGTTCTCTCGGTCGGGGAATCCGTGACCGTCAAGGTCCTGGGCCTGGACCAAGAGAAGAACAGGATCTCGCTGAGCATCAAGCAGATGCAGCCGGACCCGTGGGACAGCGTTGTCGAGCAATTTTCTGCCGGCAGTGCGTTCGAGGGAACCATAGTGAGACAGGCGCCCTTTGGAGTTTTCGTTCAGCTGGCGCCGGGTCTGGACGGCCTTCTCCACGTCAGCCAGCTTCCTCCTGGACAAGATCTCAAGTCCGAGGAATTCCAGGAGGGCCGGACCATCAATGGTTGGGTCAAGGATGTCGATCGAAAGGGTCACCGGATCGGCTTGACCCTCCGCCGGTTGCCGGACCGCGATCCGTGGGAGCGGATCGGGATGCGGTACCAGGAAGGGCAGACGGTCGAGGGAATCGTTGAGCACGGCGTGGATTTTGGAGTCTTTGTTGAACTGGAGCCGGGAGTCAGCGCGCTGATTCCGATGTCGGAATCGGGGCTGGAGCGTGGCGCCGATCCTCGCGAGGCTTTTTCGCCTGGCCAAAAGATTGTCACCAAGATCATGTCTGTTGACGGTAATCGGCAGCGGATCAGTCTCTCGATCAAGGCCCAGAAGAAGGACGAGGAACGCGGTGAATACCTGGCTCACATGAATACCGGTTCGGATTCCGGTCCAGAGGTCAGTGGGTTTGCCGCACAGCTGATGAGTGCTCTGTCGCAACCAAAAAGAGTCGCCGAGAAAAAGGCGCCGGTTGTGAAGGCGGTTGAGAAAAAGGCGCCGGCCAAAAAGGCCTCCGCAAAGAAGCCGGCCGCGAGAAAAACCACCGAGAAGAAGACGCCTGTAAAAACGGCGGCCGCCAAGAAAGCTCCGGCCAAAAAGGCTCCGGCGAAAAAGACCGTGACAAAAAAGACTGCGGTAAAGAAGGCGCCGGCAAAGAAGGCGGTGACGAAAAAGACCGCGGCTGCGAGTGACAAGAAAACGGCTGCCAAGAAAACAGCGAAGAAGAAAGCTGCACCCAAGAAAACTTCGGCTCCGAAAGCTGATAGCTGACAGCTAGGAACCGGCGCCCGGTCGGAACGACGGGCCATGGCGAAGCCGTGGGGGACTCCGAAGGAGTCCTGCGTGGGCGAGCTAAAAAAACCGCCGACGAGAGTCGGCGGGTTTTTTGTATCTGGAGGCGACGGCCGGATTCGAACCGGCGGATAAGGGCTTTGCAGGCCCCTGCCTTACCACTTGGCCACGTCGCCAGGCTGGTCAGTCTAGGTCAGGTTCGGGAGAGCGTCAAGGAAAAGCCCGACTGACCAACCCGGCGGAGCCGGAACCAAAAGGCGACCAGCCGGCCCGCCGGGTAGTTCTCAGTTCTCAGCTCTCAGCTATCAGTCGGACAGCGCGCTCGATCAGTTCTGATCGGATCTAGAGGTGCAGTTCTTCGCTAAGCGGTCGGTATCGATGGCATGGCAAGCGCAGGGCTGATAGCTGAAAGCCGACAGCTGACAGCGCGACTAATCCTGAGGTTTGCTTCGAATTTTCGAAGCAAACCGAGGATAAGTCGCTAAAAAAACCCGACTCCGGAGAGTCGGGCAGATATTGCTGGAGCGGGAGACGGGAATTGAACCCGCGACGTCAACCTTGGCAAGGTTGCACTCTACCGCTGAGTTACTCCCGCTCAATCAGCCCCCGGCATCGCCAGGGGAGCGGTAATTTAACAGTCGGCCCGCGTGATGTCAACAGCATCATCATTAACGAGGCTTTGACATGAAAACCCTGGTTGGACCGGGAGGGAGGACGTATCCTTGATGGAGAGCCCGCGTGAGGATTCGTCCCTGTCTGAGATACAGTGGACCGGAGGCGCTGACATGATTGAGAGAGAAACGGCCAACATTTTGCTGACCGGCGCCAGCGTGACGGAAGACGATGAAATACTGTCGGTCTTGACGGCGGGTGGGTTCGCCATTCGTGTCGAGCCGTGGACCCCAGAGGTTCCCGAATTGGTCGAATCTCAGACTTTTGACGCCATCATTGTCCGGCTCCCCCTTCCGGGCGTCGGGCTGGGTGTCCTGCTCAGTTCGATTCGTGCCAGAGCTGCGCGATGCAGGCAGTCCGGCCTGGTGATCCTGACTCCGGAAGATGACATTGGTGCAATCGAGAGACTGGTTGGGCGTGGAGTCAATCGGGTCCTGCCCAATTCGGCGACACCGGCTGAGGTTTTTGAGGCGCTCGAGGCGGTCCAGGGTGTGGCACATCGAGTGAGTATTCGGCTTCCGGTTCAATTGGAGGTGACGTTACCTGCAGGAGACAGCCAGGCCTTCTGCCAGACCGAAAATCTGTCCGAATCGGGGATGCTGATCCGGGGATTCCAGCATTATCCTCTGGGGACTCGTTTTTCGTTTCAGTTGCAGGTCCCAGGTACAGATCGCTGCCTCAAGGGTGTTGCCGAAGTCGCCCGAACTACAGACGTCGGGCGAGAGGACCTCGAGGGTTTCGGCGCCCGATTCGTTGAAGTCGAATCTTCAGATCGCTTGATTTTGGAGCATATCCTCATGGAGAAGAGAGACCCGGTCAACTGACAGGTCGAATGTCATCGATCCCCTTCGTCAATTCGATGGAGGTTGCGATGGCCAGGAGATGAGACCCCTTGATATTCGTTCTTCAGAGGGTTGCGGAGCGCCAGAATCCACTATCTGTCATAATACCCTTTGGAGGAGGCTGGAGAAGTTTGAGAAATTTGGGTCTTTTTGGGTTGAGTTTGGCGGTTGTGGTCGGGCTGACTCCCGGTTTCGCGGGGGCCTCGGCGCCACCGGAGGGTCGATCGATCGGTGGCAGAACGTCGTCTCGAGCGGACCTTCGGTCCTTGGTTGACCGGTTGAGCCGTCAGGAGGGCCTGGACCCTCGTCTGGTAGACGCGTTGGTTCGAGCCGAGTCCGATTACAACCCCAGCGCCTTGAGCAAGAAGGGGGCGATGGGCCTGATGCAACTGATGCCTCAGACGGCGCGTCGGCTCAACGTTGATGATCCCTTTGACCCCGAACAGAATGTTCGGGGAGGGGTTCGAGAGTTCTCACGGCTGATCACCCGTTATTCGGGGAATCTCAGCCTGGCCCTCGCGGCATACAACGCCGGGGAAGGCGCAGTCTCCAGATACCAGGGTATCCCTCCCTTTCGGGAGACTCGCCAATATGTATCCAGGATCATGGAGACGTACACGGGGCGTCCGTACAGGCTGGGCAGTTATCGGGTGAAGCGGTCTCCTGTACGCCTCCAAGGCGACCTTGCTTCCGGCACTGCGTTGATAAGCAATGTTGGAGGCTCGGGTCTCTCGGGCCACATTTCGATATCTTCCGGCGGCTCTCTCGGTGGCGGTTTCGGGAAGTAAAGCCGGGAGGGGCGCAGCATCGCCCGCTCAACCAAACCTCACGATGCGTGATGCTCGATGAATCCGACCAGGGTCTGACGGCTTTCGCCGGAAAGATTGAGATACCGAACGCCAAAGCCCTCGACACCTTCCCGGTCCGCCTCGGCCCGCCGAACGACCTCAGCTGAACCCCGAACCGGAATTGCGGTCCCCGGAAGCCTGAGAACGAATTGAAATCGGGTACCCAAGGGCAGGGTGCGAAAACCCGTCAGGAGAGCGCCGGTTTCCGAAACGTCAGATGTTTGAAGCAGAATGGCATCCCTTGCCAGCTCTCGTGGAAGGTCCAACTGGATCGGCGCCGTGAGTTGTACGCGAGGTGATTCTGATAAAAGGTCAGAAAAGGCCTGCCAGATCCTGGATCGAGGCCAATCGAGAGTGACGATGCGGTTGACGCCGTAGTCGATCCAGCGAGCGGCCTGGTCAAGGTGGTCCGGAGCGCTGACGATGATCAGACCGGCAGTCAAACACAATGAGCCTGGGCACCTTGCTGCTTCGACAACTTCCTCGATGGAGAGTCCTTCGATCGGGAGAGCGACGACCAGGAGTTCGAAGGCCGTACCGCGGATCAGGTCGAGGACGAACGGCGAGGCATCTACGGTGTGGAGCGAGAAGGCCTCTTCGTGGAGTGCGGGTGTGACGCTGTCGAGCGCTTCAGGTCCGAGACCGACCATGAGGACATGACGCCGGAGATCATTCATCATGATCATCATACCGTGGTCTGGTAGCATCTGGTGTGAGCCGGGGCACCGACCGCAACACCCGCTTCAGTGGAAATGGTCACTGCAGGCCCCAGGGGAGAGAACATGGAAGAGACCCAACACGGGGTTACAGGGCTGGTGACGTGTTTCAATGAAGAGCACAACATCGGCGCCTGCATTGAGTCCCTTGAATGGTGTGACGAGATCATTGTGGTCGATAGTTTCTCGACCGATCGAACGGCGGAGATCGCGCAGTCGTATGACGGGGTGAGGTTCTTCCAACGTGAGTATTTCGGCGCAGGCGCACAGAAGAACTGGGCGATGGAGAAGGTTCGGTTTGACTGGATTTTCCTACTGGATTCGGACGAGCGGTGCACTCCCAAATTGCGGGACGAGGTCCGGGCGCTCCTCAAATCAGGACCGAACCACTTGGCCTACATGATGAATCGGACGGTGTATCTCTTGGGCAAGAGGATCCGCTACTCCGGCTGGCAGCGGGACAGGGTTTCCAGGTTTTTCAGAACGGGCACGGCCTACTACGAGAATCGTCGAGTGCACTCCAGGCTCCACACGACTGGCGAAGTTCCGATTCTCAAGAATACTATTGAGCACCACATGGTGGACCGGACTTTTACGGAATACGCCTTTCGACTGGGCAAGTACGGCTACTGGGGCGCCGGTCAAATGTGGCGGGACGGTAAGAGAACGAGGGTGAGCGAGGTCATCACGCGGCCTCTGTGGCGCTTTATCAAGGTGTACGTTGTCCAGCTCGGTGTGCTCGATGGCTCAAGAGGGCTGGTCTTCTGTCTTCTCCAAGCCTACGGCACGTATATGAAGTTTGCCATCCTCTGGGGATGGCAGGTCAATCATGCTCGGGGCATCGAGCCGGATCTTCCTGAGTTCGATGACGCTGAGGATACCTGGGAGGGATTAGAGAGGGTTTCCGACGCCGATAATGAGAGTGCCGAACCCAACGGTGGACCAGCGTGCTGACCTTTTTTTCCCGATTGGGACCCTACCTCAGACTGTACGTGCCCCGATTCATCAGGGCAACGGTGGCCAGCCTTTTGTATGCCGGGGCGGTGGGCGCCCTTGCTCTGTTGGTGAAACCGATCATGGACGGCATCTTCATCGCTCACGACAGAAGTGAGTTGATCCGGTTGCCATTCATAATTATCGGGCTCTACTTTCTCCAGTCACTTGGCCGATACGTGCAGACGATCGATCTGGCCTTTATCGGTGAAGACGTTGTCAGGAGGATTCGGGACAAATTACTGGGTCATATTCTGACGTTGGAGTATGGTTTTTTTGGGAGCTTTCGGGGTGGAGAACTGATCTCCCGGATCACCAACGACATCTCCAGAATTCGTGGGGCGGTTTCTCAGCATCTGTCGGTGATCGTTCGGGAGAGCATGGCCATTGTCGCCTACGTCGGCGTCGCCATCTACAGGAGTCCGACCCTGGCATTTTACGGTCTGGTTGTGGCGCCTCTGGCCGCGTGGCCCTTGTCCCACTTTGCCCGAAGAGTCAAGAAATACGCACACCGGTCTCAGGAAAAGGACTCCGACATCACCTCGAGATTGTCCGAAATATTCAATAACATGGAGTTGATCAAGGCACACCACAGCGAGGGTTTCGAACTGGGGAGATTCGAACACGACAATTTGGAGTTTCGCCGGATCAATATGAAAGGCATCAGAGCTCGGGAGATGGCCGGTCCGATCATGGAATTTGTCGGTTCCTTCGCCGTGGCGTTGGTGATCTGGTTCGGTGGGCTGCTGATCATTGATGGGAAGATGTCTGCGGGCGAGTTTGCCTCGTTTGCCATGGCTCTTTTCATGATCTACACACCGTTGAAGAGGATCTCCAAGATTTACAGCCAGCTCTTCGAAGCGGTGGCGGCCTCCGAGCGGATATGGACGATGTTGGACCTCGAGCCGAAGGTCCTCGGCGGGTCGGAGATACTCGAGGGGCCGATCCAAGAGATTTCCTTCGAGGATGTCCACCTGAACTACGGGGATACTGAGGCCCTTCGAGGAGTGACACTCAAAGCCAAGAGAGGCGAGATGATTGCTCTTGTCGGCGACAGCGGCGGTGGCAAGAGTTCGTTGGTCAATCTGATTCCTCGCCTCTGGGATCCGTCGAGCGGCAGGGTCACGGTCGACGGAGCCGACCTCCGGAATCTGGATCTGCCGGAATTGCGGCGACGGATCGGCATCGTCACCCAGCGGGTCTACGTCTTCAACGAATCGGTTGCATCCAACGTCGCCTATGGTTTGAAAATCGACCGAGACCTCGTCGAGACCTCCCTCAGACGGGCAGGGGCCTGGGGCTTTGTCTCAGACCTGGAAGAGGGCATTGATTCGGTCCTGGACGAATTTGGGGCCAATCTTTCGGGAGGGCAAAGGCAGCGCCTTGCCATCGCCAGGGCGTTGTACCGCCAACCGGAGATATTGATCTTCGATGAAGCAACATCGGCCTTGGACAATAGATCAGAGGCCGCAATTCAAAAGGCCCTTGAGGTTCTGACCGAGCACTGCATCACATTTGTCATCGCACACCGTCTGTCAACTGTCGAACTGGCCGATAGGGTCCTCGTGATGCAAGAAGGCCGAATCGTGGCCGAGGGCACGTGTGACGAATTGATGGAGCGTTCGGAGGCCTATCGACGCCTCGCCGCCGGAGAGTTGCCGGACGCCTGACCACACGGAGCCGTGCCGGCTCCGTGTGGAGCTCTCAGCTCTCAGCTCTCAGCTCTCAGCTCTCGGTTTTCGGCCCGGGCGCTTGCAACGATCGGGGATGCGCTCTCGTTGGAAGCAGCTGATAAATCTGATAGCTGATAGCTGACAGCTGACAGCTGACAGCTTCTTTCTACCCCTGCTCGGTGATCGCATCGTCGGCCGAACTGAGCGCTTGGAGGCCTTTTGCAGCTCGTCGGCCCCTTTCGATCGAGCGGTCCAGGCGACGGTTGGCCCCGGCCTCGAGTTCCGAATAGATCCGGTGGCGATCGATCCCGATGGCGGCAAGCTCTTCGTTGACCTCGTCGAACATCGGGGGGACGCAGTCGAGGACCCGCTGGACGCGATCTCTCAGGTGGCCGGCGGCCGCGTCAACGTGGGATTGCCCTTGGAGGTGGAGGTCCTTGAACCGGTCTTCCATATAGATCTGGTTGAATCCCAGGTGGCGGGCCTCGTCCCGGAGGATGCCGTCGCAGATATCGGACAGGAGAGGATCGAGATCGAGATTCTTGAAATCCTCGAGGAGTAGCTTGGCCAACACCTCACTGACCAGGACACCGGCCAACCACTCGGCCGGTTCGGTCGAGACGATCTGACTTTGGAAGAGATAGCCTGATCGAAAACGCCGAATGGAGAGGGGTTCCCTTTCGAGACGACCGTAATACCTGGCAAAGAGTTCTGTGTGGCGGGCCTCGTCAACGGCCCATGTTGTCAGATAGAACTGACTTTCGACCTCGCCGTTCAAACCCAGGATCGGGATCAAGCCGGAGACCGAATACAGGGCCGCCTGTTCGCCCATCAACACCGGGGTCAGCACCCGTGCCATCTGGTCCTTGAGCCGGGGGGAGGTGATCCGCTGTGGCCGGGACCAGTCGAGGTCCTCGGCGGACCATTGCTGGCGAAGGGCCTTCTGCCAGATCGCCATGTGGTTCTTTCGCGAAAGGTCGGGCAGTACTTTGTAGAGCTTCATCGTTGTTTCCTTTGGTCGATACGATCACGCCGGTTCCTGGATTCCAACACCGAGGTGTAGCGAGCCATTCCCGTGCTAACATCCTCCGCATGACGGAGTTGGAAGGCTTTTATGGAGAATTCGGGGGCTTGCGTTTGGACGATCCGCCTCCGGTATCCGCCCTGCCGTTACAGACTCTGGGGATGAGGTTTCATCACGTTGGCGTGGCGGTTCCCAGTATTGAAAAGGCCCTGGATTACTATGTCGGACTTTTCGGTTTTCAACAGATTTCGCCGCCGATCGACGTGCCGCCCGAGCACGTTCGCGTCTGTTTCGTCCGAGCGGACCCCGGAGTGATGATCGAGTTGGTGGAAGGGGTAGGGGAGCAGAATCCGGTCGAGGCGATTCTCGAGCGGACCGGTGCGGGGACCTACCACATCTGTTACCAGGTCGATGACATCGACGCTGCCATCCGCATTCTTCGCAGGAACAAGTGTCTGCCGTTCAAACGGTTCGAGATGCGAACCAATGGTCTGCGGCGCTTTGCCTTTTTGTTGACACCGGACCGGCAGCTCTTCGAGTTGTGTGAGGCCGAAGGCGACGGAGAAGCCAGTTCATGAGCGCGAAACCGACCTATAGCTTCAAGACCCTGTTTTTTGAGGCGACTCGTGACTGTAATTTCTCCTGCCCGATGTGCATGGCCTCCTCCAATAACAAACCGCTGGTGGCCCAGAGCATGAAGAAGCAGTTGACGACCGAGGAGATTGAGGAGTACGTATTCAAGGGCGGCAGAGAGATCACGCTGGATACGATCACCTGGTCCGGCGGCGAGTTCATCCTCAGACCCGATGCGATCGAACTGGTCCACATGGCGACCGCATATGGCTATTCCTCGATCGTGACGACAAACGGCGCCTACATGGACCGGGCCAAGTTGATGGAGTTGAAGAGGGCCAGCGGTAACACGGTCGTCATCGCTGTCGGCATCAACTCGATTGACGAAAAAAACGTCGAGACTCGCGACATCGACTGTGACGTGGCTCTGGAAGTCCTGGAACTCTGTGCGGAGTTGGACGTCAGGCGAAATGTGGTCGTCACCATCGGGAAGCACAATCTCGACACCCTGGGCTCGACGCTGGATTGGTTGGAGAAGAAGGGCATCCCCTACAACCGCTCGCCGTTTACACCACGCGGGAGCGGCGATGCCTTTCGGGAAGAGTTGGCTTTCACATCCGAAAATATGGAACGCTCGATTCACCCCGAGCTGCGCAAACACCCGTTGGGTTATATTTCCTACACGCCATTCTTCTTGAGCCCGGAGGTCCACGATCGGTATTCCAAGGGATCGAAGAACGTCACCGTACCGCAGAATCCGTCGATTGGGTGCTGGTGTGGGACCTGGCTGGCGATGACTGCCGAGGGCGACGTTGCGCCCTGCGCGATCATGTTGGATGACGTCACCTGCGGTAACGTGCGGGAGAAGAGCCTGCACGACATCGTCCACACTTCGGAGACGTTTCAACGAATTCTCGACCGCGAGCAACTCCAGGGGAAATGCGGCCGCTGCCGCTGCAAATTCACCTGTGGCGGGTGGCGGGCTCTGGCCTACTAGTACAACGGCGACGTCATGGCGGAGGACCCGACCTGCTTCTTCGAGCCTGAAGACGAAACGACCGTGTCTGAACACGAAGAGCAGACCAACAAGATGTTCAAGCGGTTTGCATTCATGCAGCGAGCCGCGGACAAGGTGATCTCGACAGAGCGAGAACGCGCCCGGCTGGAGATGGCCGACGAGGTTGAAGGGGATTGATTGCCGTCCGACGTTGGAATCTCGATTCCTTCCTTATTTCCCCGGGTAATAGCCTCGAATGGTTCTGAGAGTCAGTTCGGGACGGGAGGGAACGGTGACGGTGATCTCCCGGAACTGGTCGTCGGTTTTGGTAGATCCAGACGAGTACCAGATCAGGTACTGGCTTCGCAGTAACAGTCCGATGCGTTCGTAGACTGGCCCGAGGTCCTCGACGGTCTTCGGGAAGAAAGCCTCTCCACCGGTTTCTTCGGCAAGGCGATTCAGGGTCTTGCGGGCGGAGTAGTCGAATTTGCTCAAGCCGAGACCGATCGGGTAGATCGGCACTCTCATCGTGTGTGCGAAACGTTTGGCCAGTTTCCAGCCGGTTCGGGACGTGGTGTCTTCACCGTCGGTCAGGAGAACCAGAGCCTGGCGTCCCCGCCGTCCCCGGAACTGTTCGAGCGACCGTACGACGGCGTCGTGGAGAGAGGTGCCTCCTTCCGGAACGATACGGTCGAGTTTCGCGTCAAGAGCCTCGGCTTTCTCGGTCCACGGCAATCGTACCTTCGCCTCCCACGCGAAGGTCAAGACGACGACCTCGTCACCGTCTTGCATCAAGTCAGAGGCGAATGCCCTCGCGGCCTGGCGGACTCTTTCGAAGTTGTCCGTCATCGAACCGGAGGTGTCGACTGCCAGTGCCAGCGAGAGCGGGAGGTCAGCTGTCGTGCCGAACCCCTCGATCGTAACCGGCTGCGCATCTTCCAGAATCTGGAAGGAATCGGGTTGGAGTCCGGTGACGGGAGCACTTGCCTCATCGAGGACAGTCACCGGCAGTTCAACGAGTTCGACCCGTACAGAGCCCGAGAATGATCCGCCACCACCAGCGAGGGCCACGATTGCATCGCCCCTGGTTCCGTTTGAGTCGACCGCCTCGGCAGCGAGGATCGTCCCGCGCTCGAGATCGGCCACGGGGATTTCGATGATACACGGGCAATTGGGCCACCGCGCGACCATTTTGTCGTCGATGCTCAGCGTCACCTGATGGATTCGTCCGGCGCCTCCGGTGACCGCGACCGTGACCGGGCGGGCCGCGTCTACGATGGCGTCATCGGGCCCAAGAAGAATCTCGACGCCGATTCTCCCTGTCGGGTTGTTGAGGATCAGCGCGTCTTCGCCGATGTACCGGCCGGTCCGGTCTCGTGCGACCGCGCGAACCTGCGTCCGGCGCACGACATCACCCAAGGTAATGGAATAGGTCCACGGCGGTCGGTTGCGCCGCACCATCGACTCTCCATTTTTGAGAAATTCGACCGATGCCGTGCCATCCGGAGCATCGACCTCCAGCTGCAGGGCGCCGATACCGCCCTTGTCCGGCGGCGGTTTGAATCGGACCGCCCCCTCGGCCGGCGGGGTCACCGAGAGGGCGATGGCTTCGACCGGAGCGTCGTCCGCGCTCTCGAACGGAGATTCCATGTCCGGAATCGTGATTGTTCCGTTCCAGATACCGCTGATACTGCCGTCGACGGCTGCAACCGCAACCTTGAGTTTGTGGTCTCCGACCGGCCAGTCCCGGTACAGCATGACACTGCCGTCACCGTCCAATTCAACAACCGCACTTTGCCGGTCTGCCAGGACGTTGCTGACGGTCAGGGAGGTGACGACGCGAATTCGTTCACCGGCACGTTCGACGTCTTCGGGGGCGATCTGAATGACAACTCCCATAACGGTGCCGGTGTGACCTGCGCCGAGACCTTCGACCTCGACCAGGAGGGCCAATGGCGGGGGAGCCTTGGCGGCCATCGTAACGCTGGGGATGGCGAAAACCAGGGAGACGAAAAAGGAGAGCAGAAAACCGAATTTCATGATCCAACCACCCTGCGAAGGCTTCGAAGTTTCCAATTGACACCTCTTTCAATTCTTGCGGCCGCATCGGCTTGCTTGTACTTACGCCTTCGCGGTCGATCGGTTACTTGACGACCTCTACTGTCACCGATGCCAGAATCCGACGGGGCTGGGTGGCGATATACCGAACCTCGTAAAGGCCCGGTCGGTTTGGGGAGGCCATGGTGATCGGACTGCCGGTGGAAACGTAGGCAAAATCCAGGTGCCGCTTGACGTCCTCACCGGGGCGTACGAGAACGAGGAAGTCGTTGGTGTTGTTGGGGCCGGACCATGCCACTCTCAGGCGTCCACCAGCCCTGACGGTCTCCGGCACGTCCAGAGTGACCCCGATCTCGGCGACCGTCAGAGGGAGGGTGGCTGCGATTGTTGTATCCGCGGCAATATAACGAATCTCGTGATCCCCCGGCGTCCTCGGGGCGCGAAGCCTGGCAGGACTCCCGTCCGCAGGGGAGGCCCAATCGAGGTATTCTGAGCCTTCGGCGTCTTTTTCGGTCAGCGTGATGACATCCAAGGGATCTGCCGGGCCCCACCACCGGACGGCTATTGCCTCCGAGCCGGCGACAGTGGGCGGGGCCAAGAGACCGGCGGCAGGGGCGTATACCTCGAGTCTGGCGCGGGCCAGGACCTCGAAGGACCTGCCGTCGACGTAGCGAATCTCGTAGGAGCACTGATCGAAGGGAACGAAAAAGTCACAGGGAGAGCCTTCGACGGCATCGAAGAGGCTCCCGAACGTCTCCGGGGCGGCATCGGCTGCCACCAGAGTGACCACATCGCCCGGATAACTCTCCGCATCCCACGAAACGCCGACCGACGTTCCGGCCTCGGCCGTTTCGGGTGCATCCAGGGTGACGATGCGGCCCGGAGTTCCGAAGTGGATCTCGGCGACCACAACCTCACCCGCGCCGATTGGCCTGCGGAGCTGCAGGGTCATCTCCATGGGTTTGGCCGGCAGGGGCAGGGTCAAATGTCCGGTTGGCCCGACAACTGTCTGGGCGTGAAACCAGGAGGCGCCGGGAACACCTCTTTCTTGGAGTACCAACTGGAACTCCTCCTCGGGCGCATCGGTCCAGATAGCGAGGAGGGCCGGGGCACGGCCCCAGCCGGATTCCTGTGGTTCAATCGACAGATGGATTGCCTCGGGTTCGGCAAACTCCAGCTGAAGGGTACGTTCCGGCACTACAGGTAACCTCACGAGTCGCTGAGTCTGTCCCTCTTCGGATCCGGAGGCGACGACTGTGGCTGTGCCCAAGCTGACCTTGATCCGCAGCTTTTCTCGACTCAAGTCGACTGTGATCGGCTCCTTGCTCCAGGTGCCGAAGATGTCCAGGCTCTTGAGGTCGAAGCCCAGGCGGTCTACACCATTCAACGCCAGTCCAATGGGTTCCGGCAACATCGGCAGCGATAGACGCCGCGAAAGTACTGTTGAAACCCCTTGGAGCAATTGGGCCGGCAATCCGATGACATGAAATTTGGAGTGGGTGGAGAGTACTGCCTGGTCCGTGACGCCCAGTCCGAAGCCGAAGACGTGAACCTCGGCGCCCAGACCTTCGAGAGTCAGGGCGCCGAACCCCTTCTGGAGGTCTTCGCGGCACCCATCAAGACCGTCCAGGATGATCAGCACCAGATCGTTCTCATTGGGAGACTCGAGATCCGAAGCGGCGGCGGCGAGGGCCGGCCCCAAGGAACTGGAGCCGCGGGGTTGGATACTGTCAAGGGAGGAACCCAAGTCACCCTGGTCGGCCGGCGTCCAGGGGCGGACCAGACTCGAACCGGTGGAGGCCTCGTCGTCATTCGGGGACCATTGATCTCCAAAGACCCGAAGGGCGATCTCAGGCTGAATTTTCCGTCGCTGGAAGACCTCTCCGAGGGCGTCGAGCGTTGTTCGAACTCCCCCTAGACGGTCGCCCGCTTGGCCCGGCCACGACGTTGCCATCGACGCGGAGGTATCGACCACGATCAGGATGCGGGGAGGCTTGTGGTCCGCAGCGACCGCAGGAAATGCGATGCAGCCGGCGATCAGAAGTGCTGAAATTCTCATGACAGGGCTATTGTAGCGGGGACCGCATCTCCGGCGATGAAGTGGGAGTGCATCGACCAATTACGGTGCTCCAAGGGCCGAGGTGGCCCGCCCTCAACGCTTGACCAGCCCGACGACCCCGTCTACGGTAACAACCCTATGGCTATCAAATATGATGTTGTGATTCTGGGATGTGGACCCGGTGGCGAAAGGGCCGCGATCTTGGCTGCTCGGTCCGGGAAGAAGGTTGCGGTCATTGAACGTGCGGGGGTTGTGGGAGGGACCGCGGTCAACTGGGGCACGATCCCCTCGAAGACCCTTCGAGAGAGCGCCCTCTTCGTTTATGCCCACACCAACCAGAAGCTCCACGGCATCAAGACGGAGATCTCCGACGAGATCACCGTTGCCGACTTCATGCACCGCGAACGACAAGTGGTCCAGCGGGAACTGGAGTTGATCAACCGAGCCCTTGCTCGGAACGAGATCGACGTTTTTCACGGGGTTGGCCGTTTTCTGGATGAGAACCATCTGGCCGTAACCGGCGCCGGAGATCAGACGCGCATGGTGCTCAGGGGTGACACGATTGTCATCGCCACCGGGACCACACCGAACCACCCTGCAGACGTGCCCTTTGACGGGGAGTGCGTTTTCGACTCCGACACGATTCTCAACCTGCCTCGTATGCCGCGATCCATGCTGGTTCTCGGGGCGGGCGTGATCGGGATCGAGTATGCCTGTATTTTTACGGCCTTGGGCTTGGACGTCACGCTGATGGACACCAGGAACCAGCTGCTCCCGTACCTCGACCGGGAGATTGTCGGGCGGCTGCAGCG